>NZ_JBOZPS010000020.1:0-80251 GCF_050849305.1 Shewanella sp. MF05960
GGTAACGCATACGTTTACGAGCGCTTTTTTCGGATTTAGCTAATACAGCAAGATTGATATTATTCATAAATATAGCAATAAGAGAATGACGATTAATTAGATCATATATTTAATGTAATTGGTATTAGATCCTGCTAGATGCTTATTTATTGATGACAGTGAAGTGATTTTAGCGGCGTCAAAGCGCGCTGGTGTGGGCTATCAATTAGGTGTGAGTAATCCCGACAGTAAAAAACCGCACACGGTATTTAAGCAGTTTCCCGCGGTGAGTGACTTATTAGACGCACTTTAACGAACACAAAAGAAAGTGAACATTAAAAAGCGCGTTGATATTGCTATCAACGCGCTTTTTACTTGCTTCTATTTGGTGGGCCAACAATATCAGTATTGATTTACAACCCTGGCACGACACCCTGATAGTTGATTGGATAATATCCCTGGCTATCTTGGCGACCTAAAAATTGTAACGCGTCGCGTAAATCTTTTGGTTGGGTATCTGTAGGCTTAATTTTAGCGCTGACTTTAACTAAGTTTGCTTCACCTAAAATAGCGGTACCCGTTAAGCCGATGGTATTTTGAGTTTCATCTGTCGCTAATTGTAATTGGCCGTCAAGGCAGCTCAAGCCTAGCGCGATATTACCTACCGGATACGCACCAAATTGGTTTTTAACGTCGGTATTATTTAAAAATAACTTGCCACTTAATTGTTCGCACCAAGGCTTACCTTGCTCTAGCACTTCAATCATTAAGCTCACATCACCACTCACTTGAGTTTTAAAAGGTAAACGGGCTCCGGCAAGTAAAAAACTGTCTGGTACATCAAGGCGAATATTGTTACCACTGATCCCCGCAAGAGACCAGGTTACACTGCCTTTACCGCTAACCGGTGTTGCACGATTACCAATGCTGAAATCAATATTAGCTTGGCCCATAAACAAGCCCCAAGGGCTTAGTTGCCAACTCACATGCTCAACTTGACGCTGATCAACTGTAACTAATGCAGCTTTGCCTTCCCATAGTGTCCCTTCTGTGCCGCTAATGACCACATTGTTAGGGAGCGGTGCAATACTGACTAACCAGTTTGCAGGAATGTACGCGACGAGAAACACAAAATAAACCAGCACGCCAACCAGTATTTTAAAAAATAAACTCACAAAAAATCCTTACTGTGAAAGCTGAATACGTCTGACTTTAACAAAGCCAGTAACATCAGATTCGGCTAAATCGACGCTGTCTAGCGTTAAGCCTTTTTGTTCAACTAAATCGTGTAAATAACCGAGCAATGCATCAAACGGAACATCGTCCATCCACAACTGTATTTTGTCACCTTGCGGCTGCATTCGGGTAATTTCTAATTGATATTGCCCAGCCGTTTGGTTAACGATTGAACTTAAGCTGCCACGCACTTTTGCTTGAGCGCCTGCTTGCTTTAAACCGGCAATTTTATTGGCGGTTTGTTTTACATAATTTAAGGTTTGCTGGGCAGCATTATGGCTGCGTTCCGCCTCTATTTGAGCATTTGATATTGGTGTCCATATACCCCAATACATAATCCCAACGACGAGAATCGCTGCGCAAAAACCAACGAGCTGCTGTTCTCTCAGCACTAAACCTTGCCACCAAGTTCGCAAATTATTCATTTTATTTGCTCCTCAAGGTCAAGGTGCTGGTCACGTTTTCGTCCGTGCTGTTCATTGCGCCACCGTCTAATTGATAATCTTTGGCTACGATCTCTTTAAATTGATCAATTTGGGCATAATTTTGCGCGGTCACTTGCATACGTAACTCGTTACGATTGCCCTCAAAGCGCAAACTATTTGGCTTAAGATCTGGCACTTTACTGAATGCCGGTTTGAGTCCGTCGAGCATCTCAAAAAATGCCGCGCCGCCACCTTGGCCTTGCATGCTGCGCAATGCACTGTCCATTTGCGACCGCATATTAACAATCCGACTCACTCCTGGTACTGCCTGCTTAAAAATGGCTTCGCTTTGAGCACGTAGCACTTCAGTGTCATTATTAAGCTGATGGATCATCAAACCTTTATTTACTAACGCCAATACAATGGCGAGCACTAAAATAATCGCGGCATTTTTCCACACTAACAGATGTTTGCTGTATTCGCGTTTTGGTTTGTAGATCCCACAGAGTAAATCAATGGGGGCGTTCAACACTCCTTTGGCCAATACCATCATTGGCAGATCAAGTGGCTTACTGTCTACTTGTACACCGTCAATCGCAATATCTTCGCTATAACAAGCTACATTAATTTGCGCGTTATCATTACGCGCTGTCGCTTGCTTAACTAACTGAGGCAGTGCAAAGGCTGACCACGCTTTAGGTAGGCTTATACCGCCTCCTTCAGATGTACGAATAAGATATTCATTACCTAAGCTCATTGCTGCCCATCGACATTGCTCTAATGGCAATGCTAAACAGTCTGGCACAATGCGTTTTACTTTTAAGCCCGCGTCTTGCAACCAGGCTAGCCAGGTTTGCATTTGTTCATGGGCAACGGCTGCTACATTGAGGAGTTCACCCTCGCGCGGACCCACCACAAAATGCATGCGGTCAACGTCTGTTGCGAGCGATTCTTCTAGCATGTAAGGCAAGGCTTTTAACGCTTGGCGCTGGCCTTTTTCAGGCAATGCGATTTGAGTCAATGTCATACTGGCCGCTGGCACAAGTACATCAACAGGACGATTGCCCGCACGTTCAGCTAAACTGCTCAGGCTCGCGGCGTCCGCCAACTCACCTGAGGCAATAATTTCTTGCTCTTGCTCTGACCAGACAAGCCATGAACATGGGTGTTCTGATGTTTTTCCTAACCGGATAAATAGCCGTTCAGACACTGTTATTCTCCACCGCTCTCAATACGTCTTTATACGCTATGAGCTTGTTATTATTGTTGGCCACCATACTGACGGGTGAGCACTTCTAAATTATTGCCATTGCGCTTAAGCACACTGTCCATTCTAAATATTGCATTGTCGACTTTGGCGCCCGCGTGTAATAAAAAATACTCGCTATCGACAACAAAGCTCGACTTGAGGTCCGCTTCCGCTTTAATACTGCTAAGCGATGAGCTTTCCCAAAATTCTTCAATGGTACCGTAACCGTCTGCAGGACGTTCGTTGATAATATTTTCAGCTTCACTTACGGAGACTTCATTCTCTAACATTGCAGCAAGTAAGGCGGCTTGTTCCACTTTAACGGTATTCACATTTAATAACTGCCGACTGTCGCCGGGTATTGCACAGACATAATCTAAAATATTGATGTACACATTTTGATTAAACCCAAGCACTGCACGTAATTCGCTGCGATGTTGCATCAAGGTATTTGCTGCGCGATACGGCACATTACGTGACTCATATTCAGCATCTTCTGCACCATAAGCACTCGATACCGTATCCACGTCGATGTAATCTTTTAAAGTTTGCGTTAGTTGCTCAGCACCAAAGTCATCAACACCTAAACTTATTAACAAGGATTGAAACTGCCTTGCTGCTAAGGTCATTTTAGGTTGATTATCTTCGGTACTGCTTGACGGTTCACCCACGGCATTCACATTAAAACAGGCTCGCATATCTTCAATTTCGCCAACAATTTCGCCGTACTCTGCAGGAAAGACCACATTAGCTAACGCCCAATATTGTTGTAAATGTACTGTACCTTCGGCGTCTTCAAAATCTTGCTTTAGCACTTTCATTGCCAGCTCTTCAGCAGACATGGCATACCAATAAGCTTGGTCATATTGCGCCATATTTAACGTCCGGCGCATAGATAACTGGTTACGGCTGGTGATATTGGTGGCAATAATGACCACTAACGCCACAATCAGCATTACGACGATAAGCGCGACACCTCGCTGCTTTTGGCCGCCCATTAGCTTGTACCCTCATCTTTTGAGTCATCTTTTGAGTCATCTTTTGAATCATTTTTTGAGTCATCTTTTGAATCATTTTTTGAATCGGTAACGGGTGCGCCTTTAGGCAATAAAAAACGTCGCTGAATTTTACCTAGGCCTTCAATTTCGATTTCCATGGCAATACCTTTTGGCATTACAGTTCCATCAGCTTTAGTTTGCCATTTATCATCAATAAAAAACGAATACTCAATCGATACCACATGGTCAATCACTAGGCTTTTTAACGGTTCGGCGCCCACTATGGGTTCAGGATACGGATAATACCAACGCTCTAAACGCCCCGCCTGCACCACATAAGCAACCGATTGCACACTGCCTCTGGGTAACATGCCATCTGGGTTTAGCCAGCCTAATCTGAAAAACATTAATGCTTGGGTATCAGAGTCGAGAATATTATCGCCTGCTTGAAAAAACTGCTTACCGCGATCGCCTTCAAATGATCGTGGCGTACGAGCCACCATTTGGCCTAAATCACGCTCTAATGCACCAAAGCCTTGTTGCAAAGCTTTGAGACGAACAGCAAAGTCTTTAGTGACTTCATCGTTTTTCATTACCGCAGATAAAACCGAGTTGGCCGCAATACCCAGCATGGCAAAAATCGCTATCGCGATGAGCATTTCAAGTAAGGTAAAACCGCCTATATTAGGCTTTGTTGTGCACATAACTGCTTACCTGAGCCACAATTCGTTCATAGCGGTTATCGTCACTGACACTCACTTTAATCATTCTAAATTTATCGTCAGTGGTTTTTACCACTTCTTGTCGCCAGTACCATTCGCGCCCAGCTAATTCGACCTGGCCTTCTTTTTTGCCAATATCGGGAAAGTCACTGGTTAATCTAATATCAACCATTTGATTGCTGGCAACCCACTGGGCAAGCGTGCGTTCTTCTAAAATGGGCATGTTGGCCATTTGCTCGCTTAAGCTTTTGGTTACCGACACCGCAGCAATTGAAAACACCGCTAATGCAACAATCACCTCAAGCAAGGTCATACCTAAATTTTTATTCAATGAGCGAATTGAGCGAGGTGAATTATTCATCGACTCGCCCTAACGTTAAACGCCCCAGTGCATCACCAACCACTAATACATTGACGGGTTTTAGCTCATCATCTACGGTGGAAAAATTAAGTTCAAATGGGGTCATTTCGCCACTTGGAAAGAGTAAAATTTGTGGTTCAGGATGTTTTTTCTTATCTTCTTCGCTTTCTTCATCGATAAACGGCTCGTCAAACCACGACTCATCTTGTTCATCTTCTTGTACTAATGGCATACCATCAATCACAATGTCGAGCACGATCCCTGATTCCATTTGTTGAGTCGCCAGTAAACGGTCTTGCTCAACAGGCATCCATTTGCCTTCTTTATAAAATACAAATTGGTATTCGTCTTCATCAATCACAATGCCAATAAATTGGCCGCTGAGCACACTTTCGTCCAGCACCATTTCAGTCGCCGACATAAATCGTTGCGCCTGTTTTTTAAGCGCTTGTTCTGGCCCTGCGACGTTCATAGACATGGTGACTGCAGCAGCCACCAAACCCATTAACAATGCAACCAGTAATACCTCAAGTAAGGTAAACCCTGCGTGACGACGAAAATGCATATTATTGGAAGTCTTGTAGATTCCAGCTGCCAATATCATCTTCAGTCCCTGGTTGTCCGTCTGGACCCGAACTAAAGATATCAATTTTGCCATTTTCACCTGGGCTTAACAGTAAATAGTCATTGCGCCATGGATCCTGCGGTAAACGCTTAACATAACCACCGTCACGAAAATTACGTGGCTCTGGCGATGACGTGGTTTTTTGTACTAATGCGTCAAGGCCTTGCTCTGTTGTTGGGTAAATACTGTTATCTAATTTATACATGTCTAAAGCATTTTCGAGCGCAACAATATCTGAAACCGCTTTTTGTTGATCCGCTTTATCTTTGTTGCCCATTAAGTTAGGCACAACCATTGACGCTAAAATACCTAAAATAACAATCACCACCATCACTTCTAGTAAGGTGAAACCGCGTTGTTTATTGTGTTGTTGCATTAAAGACTTCCTTCTAAAAATGACTCAAAATTTTGAGCTAGCTGGCTTTGCGTATTGTGCTTAGCCACTGATTAAGTTATTTAATTCTAATATTGGCTGCAAAATAGCCATCACGATAAAGAGTACAACCGACGCCATACTCACGACTAGCATGGGCTCAAAAACCCCTAAGGCGATATTGACGTTAGACTCAAACTCACGGTCTTGGTTGTCTGCGGCGCGTTCGAGCATATTTTCTAATTGGCCACTTTTTTCACCTGAGGCGATCATGTACAGCATCATCGCAGGGAATAACTTAGTATTAGTCAACGCGGCACCCAAACTGGTTCCCTCACGCACACGCGCCGTTGCATCATCTACCGCTGCGCGCACTTTGACGTTTTGTAATACTTCACTCGCAATACGCATGCCATCAAGTAGTGGCACTGAACTGGCAGACAAAATACTTAAGGTGCGGGCAAAACGTGCAGTATTTAAGCCTTTGCTAACTTTACCAATAATAGGTGTATTAAGTAACGCGCTATCGTACTTCATTCGCATACTTGGCCTGGTCAGCATGCGCTGAAATAATATTAAACCGCCAAACAAAATTAAGACCACCAGCACACCCCAATGTTGCACAAAGTCAGACGCTAGGATTAAAAATTGTGTGGTACCAGGAAGCTCTTGGCCCATATGTTCAAACTGACCGACCACTTTAGGCACTACTGCGGCAAGTAATACGGCAATAACACCAATGGCAACAACCGTCAGCACAATAGGATAAATCATGGCTTGAGTGAGTTTGGACTTAAGCTGTTGGCGACGCTCGGTATAGTCAGCAAGACGATTCAGTACCACCTCTAAATGGCCCGACTTTTCACCAGAGGCAACCATGGCGCGATACAAATCATCAAATACATGCGGAAACTCAGCCATAGAGTCGGCTAAGCTATAACCTTCAACGACTCGAGAACGAACCGCCATGATCATATTACCCAATCGGGCTTTTTCAGATTGTTGCCCAACCGCTTTTAATGCTTCTTCAATCGGTAAGCCTGCCGCCACTAAGGTGGCTATTTGCCGAGTGATTAATGCAAGCTCGGCAACAGAAATTCGTTTTTTAAACAGGTTAGCCAGGCTAAAGCCGCCGCGTTGCGAACGGGCTTCTTTCTCACTAACAGGTTGCAGTTCAAGCGGCATAAGACGTTGCTCACGTAACTGACTACGAGCATGACGTGCAGTATCTGCCTCTATCACTCCTTTTTGCTGTTTGCCTTTGCTATCAAGGGCTTTGTATTCAAACGCTGCCATTGATTATTCCTCGCGAGTCACGCGTAGCACTTCTTCTAACGTAGTGACACCCGCTAACACCTTGCTCATGCCGTCGTGACGAATACTTGGTATCGACTTTCTGGCATATTTTTCAATGGCTAACTCACCACGACCACCGTGAATTAACTCACGGACATTGTCATCAACAATGAGAAGTTCATGAATACCGGTTCGACCGCGATAACCATTTTGGCTACAAGCCTTACACCCTTTGGCGCGATAAATGATTCGGGTATCGTTAGCAGTAATGCCTAATAATTCACGTTCACGCTCATCTGGCTCGTGGGCTTCTTTACACGTTGGGCATAATGTACGAATAAGGCGCTGAGCCAAAACGCCAAGTAAACTGGATGACACGAGGAACGGTTCAACACCCATGTCTTGTAAGCGCGTAATTGCGCCTGATGCAGAGTTAGTGTGCAGCGTTGAAATAACTAAGTGACCCGTTAGCGAGGCTTGAACTGCAATTTGAGCGGTTTCAAGGTCGCGAATTTCACCAATCATAACCACATCGGGATCTTGACGTAAAATAGCACGCAGGCCCCGGGCAAAGGTCATGTCGACTTTGGTGTTAACCTGAGTTTGACCGATACCTTCTAGCTCGTACTCGATAGGATCTTCAACGGTTAGGATGTTGGTATCTTTAGAGTTAATCTCAGTTAAGCCAGCATACAAGGTGGTACTTTTACCCGAACCGGTTGGACCGGTCACCAAAATAATGCCGTGAGGTTTACGAATTAATTCATCAAATTGTTCACGAATACCCGCCGTCATACCTAACTGCTGTAGATCTAAATTACCGGTATTTTTGTCTAATAAACGCATTACTACACGTTCGCCATGGCTCGATGGCATGGTCGACACACGCACATCGACTGCACGGCCGGCAATACGCAATGAAATACGGCCATCTTGCGGTAAACGTTTTTCGGCAATGTCTAAACGCGCCATCACCTTAATACGCGACACTAATAGGGATGACAATTTACGGTTTGGCTTTAAGACTTCTTTTAGTACACCATCGATACGAAAACGCACCACAAGCTGTTTTTCATAGGTTTCGACGTGAATATCTGACGCTTCTTCTTTAATCGCTTCCGACAGCAACGCATTAATTAATTTAATAATGGGCGCGTCGTCGTCACCTTCAAGTAAGTCTTCTGTTTGCGGTAATTCTTCGGCTAGGGTAAACAAGTCCATTTCATTACCAATATCTTCCATAAGCTGTTGTGCTTCTGAAGAGTTAGCCTGGTAAGCCTGGGTTAACTTAGCTTCAAACTTAGCCACTTCTAACTTTATTACGGCTAGCTCAACGCCCGCATAACGCCTGACTTCTAGCATGGCGTTTAGCGGTGTATTGTCGGTATAAAATAAACAAAGTTGCTCGTTTTCTTTGGCTAATACCAACTGAAAGCGATGCGAAAACGCAAACGGCAGACGCTCTTTACTGTTCGAGTGAAAAACTTCATCGCCTTCAACCACTTCCAGGGCAACATCACTTGATACTTGAGCTAACGGCTCTGTCATTGCACTATCAATCATTGTCTTGAGCCCTGTCCTTTTGCATGCTTTCATCGATGACTTTTAAAGCCGCATCTGATTCACGCATGTCAGTGCTCAATCCTTTACCGCTTTTATAGCGGTCAAGCATGTCATTGACTTCATCTGGCAAGTAGGCTTCTTGGCTCCACTCTTCTAACACTGGCACCTGGGTATTTGGCATTAAATTAATACCACGGCCCTGTTGCTCAAGTTGTAGAGCACGGAAGTAATTGTATTTACGACCTGCAATGCCTTCCATTGTCATGCCATCGCGGATAATCGTTGGCTTGATGAAAATCATCAGGTTTTTCTTGGTCTTTTTACTTGAAGAAGATTTAAACAGATGACCTAAAAATGGAATATCGCCCAAGATTGGTACTTTTTGGATACTTTCTTGTACTTCTTCATTGATCAAGCCACCTAACACCACAATTTGACCTGAGTCGGCCATCACAGTGGTGGTTAATCGACGAGTGGAAAAACTGATATCAACACCTGTATTACCGTTTACACCCGACACTTCTTGTTCGATGGTTAATTTAACCGACGAGCCTTCGTTAATTTGCGGCACTACTTTTAGCTTAACGCCCACTTCTTTACGCTCAACCGTTTGGAAAGGGTTGTCGTTATTTGAGCTAGAGGTTGAGCCAGTAATAATCGGGACTTCATCACCGACAATAAATGATGCTTCTTGGTTATCTAACGTGGTGATTGAAGGTGTGGCTAATACGTTTGAATTGGTGTCACTGGATACCGCTTGAATTAACGCGCCAAAGTTACCAGACGCCACACCCCACGCCATGCCATTAACTTTGCCAAGCGCTTGGGCAATTAAAGTGTAATCACCATCTGCTGTTGGGTTAGTGGTTGTAGTAGAGCCACCGTCTGAGTTAGTAACAGTAACGGTTGTACCGTCTTCCTCTTGCGCAGCGAGAACCCCCGCACCAATTTCACTGATGCTTGGACCGATATTATTAAATTGGGTTAAGCCACCGGAAGTGCTGCCCCATTGCACGCCAAAACCGACGTTATCACCTTCGGCAATTTCAACAATAATCGCTTCAACTAAAACCTGTGCACGGCGAATGTCTAACTGGTTAATCACACTTTCAATGGTACGTAACTGATCGGGTTCAGCACTAATCACCAATGAGTTGGTATCTGCATGCGCCATGATATTAATATCATTACGACGTTTGCTTGTGCTGCCCTGTGCTGCGGTGCCGCCATCTTTATTTTCTTGTAGGTTTTGTGCGAAACCGGTTAATACCTCAACTAAGTCTTCGGCTTTGGCATAACGTAAATAGCGTACTTTGGTATTACCCGTATTGGCTTGCTCAGCGTCGAGACGTTGAATTAACTCAATGACGCGCTCACGGCTTTTTTCATCGCCACTGACAACCACAGCGTTCATGCGCTCATCGGCTACTACTTTTGGAGCTTGCCCAGGTAATTGCGCTTGGTTAGCCGTTGAACGGTACAAGGTATCTACGATACGCACGATTTCACCGGCCGATGCATAGTTTAATGTCACCACTTCAACTGCGGTGTCACCTTGCTTATCGACTCTGCGCACGATTTCTACTAATTTGTTGACTACCGCAGCTCGGCCAGAAATCATCAATACGTTGGCTTGGTCGTAGTTAACCACGTTACCGCCACCAGCATTGTCGTTTAACTGACGCAAAAGAGGCGCAAGTTGCTTAGCTTCAGAGTTATACAATGGCACCACGCGGGTCACCATTTCGTCACCTAAGCCAGGCGCATTATCATCGGCAACACGAATGGCTGATGTTTTGGCGTCTTTGTCTTTAATGACTTTAATAACGTGGTTTTCCATTTCAACCACGGCATAGCCATAAACCTGCAACACGTTTAAGAAGAATTGGTAATATTGCTCATCATTTAATAAGTCGTAACTACGGACGTTAATTTTACCGCGTACGGTAGGATCAACAATGATGGTTTTATTGAGGTTTTTACCGACAATATTAATAAACTCTTGAATATCAGTGCCTTTAAAATTAGCCGCATATTGTTCCGACCAGGCCATCGGCGCAGCCATCATGGCAGCACCCACTAACATTCCAGCAATAATCTTATGTCGGATCCCTTTGTTATTCATTTTACTCAATCCTCTAACGCCAAATTATTGTGGCAAACTAAACATGATTTCGACCAACTGCCCTTCACGCTCTACCATGACAGCCATTTCGGTGAGCTCAGGCAGTTGCGCCATCACTTCTAAAGCCTGACCCATATCGGTCAGATCAAATCCATTAATTGATTTCGCTAAGTCATTAGCCTGAAAACCCGCTTGCTTAAACAAGGCCGCATCTTTACCCGGGTTTAAGCGATAGCCAGAAAGCTCTTCACCGCTACGCACAGGTGAAATGGCTAAAAAGTCGGTAATTTTACTGGGGTCGGCTAATAATTCATCTCGTGAATTAGACAGATCTTCGGAAAAATCTTGATTACTGCGACGATCCACTCGGGTCACTTTTTGATCGACCTTAGCTTGTTGTAACTGCTCGTTGGCCTGGCTTTGCGTTGTGTACTTAAGGCCGTCTAGCATCAAGGTTTCGTAGCGACCACCATTAGTGATAATAATCCTGTCGGCATAGACTTCTTTTAATGATGCCGATGTACCTTTAATTTTATCGCCTAAGCTGTAGGTGTCTTGCTGACCGCTAGACTCAATCACCGCTAAACCTTGCTCTTCAGCAGTTGAGGCAACCACACCGGTTAACTGAATAGACAAGTTAGTTTTAGGTGCATCGGTTATTTGCTCAACGGCTTCAGGCTTAGGTTTATTCGCGTTGCCATCAACACGGCCAAACAGTAATAGGTTACGCACACCAGCAAGCTCTATGCGCTTAGCAGTGCTTGCAGAAATGGGGGATGGTTGCCACGTCGCAGATTGCGATGACACGGGCATCAACTTCCATGTAATTTGTGCAGCAAGTAGCAACACAATGACTAATCCACACAAAAATACAGCTACACTTAACGGCTTATGCGGCACAGTGGCTGCTTTGGTGATCAGTTTATCTAATAAATCCATATATAATTGGACCCTCTATACGTCTTGGTACAGGTCTCTGTTCTAATTGTTGAAAAGTAATACTTAGTCGTCATGCTAACCTACAGAAGATAAAGCAACAACCCTAGCGCATATCAATTGGCGAAACTGCACCAAATATGCTAAGTTTGCGCGCACAAATGAGGCTCAATTTAACCCCATATTGCAATAATACTGACATTGTATGGCAGTTAGATTACTCAGTCTGTGAAATCATCCCTGTTTTGGAGGCCATTTGAATCAAACTCAGTCCGAAAAGAGCATTATTCGGTTAGATAAATGGTTATGGGCGGCACGATTTTATAAAACCCGCGCCATTGCAAAAGACATGATTAACGGCGGTAAAGTACATTACAACGGCCAACGGACGAAATCCAGCAAGAATGCTGAAGTCGGTGCAAAAATTCGTCTGCGCCAGGGTAATGATGATAAAGAATTGATTATCATGGTGTTATCCGGCCATCGACAAGGTGCTAATATTGCGCAAACTTTGTACGAAGAAACCCCCGAGAGCATTAGCAAACGCATCATTAACGCTGAAGCGAGACGGCTCAATATTTTGAATAATCCGGCACCAGATCATAAGCCGGATAAAAAACAACGACGACAGCTTATGCGCTTTAAAGACGTTTAAGCGACTAAAAAGAGTTAAGAGAGTAAAGATGAACAACGATATTTTACATCGCTACCTATTTGATAATGCAGATGTTCGCGGTGAAATAGTCCAGCTTGAGAATAGCTATCAAGAAGTGCTATCTGCTCACGAGTACCCAGTTGCAGTACAACATTTGTTAGGTGAATTAATGGCTGCTACGTCGTTATTAACCGCAACAATCAAGTTTACCGGTGACATTAGCGTGCAACTGCAAGGCGACGGTCCGGTATCATTAGCGGTAATTAACGGCAATAACGAACAAGTATTACGTGGTGTATCACGCTGGAAAGGCGACATTGCAGACGATGCAAGTTTGCAGGACATGTTTGGTAAAGGCTATATGGTCATCACCCTAACACCAGACGAAGGTGAGCGTTACCAAGGTATTGTGTCGTTAGAACATGTCGATTTAGCCGCCTGTTTAGAAGAGTATTTTAATCAGTCTGAGCAGTTACCTACGCAAATCAAGTTATTTGCTAACGGCAAGCAAGCTGCCGGTATGCTATTGCAAGTATTACCGACAAAATCTGATCAAAATGATGACTTCGAACACTTATCAACCCTTACGGCCACCATCAAAGCCGAAGAGTTGTTTAGCCTAGATGCGCCAGATGTGCTGCACCGCTTATATCACCAGGAAGAAGTGCGCTTATTTGATCCTGTTGATGTGACATTTAAATGTACGTGTTCACGTGAACGAAGTGGTTCAGCGATCAAGACGCTCTCTCAAGCAGAAATTGAAGTGATTTTAGCTGAAGAGGGTAAAATCGATATGGGTTGTGAATACTGTAAAATTACCTATTCATTTGATGCTATCGATATTGCCGCTTTATACGCAGGCAGCCACAGTAGTGATTCACAGCAATAAAGATTCCCATTACGTAACCAATTACAAAAAAAGCGCATTATGCGCTTTTTTTATGCCTAAAATTTGACTTAAAAATACTTAACGCCAAAAACTTTCAGAAAAATTACCAAACTGTTCGTTACCAAAGCGTCAACTTCAGATACAATCGCCCCATTAGCTTATACAGCCAGCGCGCAATAATAATACCGAGCTAAAAATAGCACCGCGAAACCTATAATAACGATTCATTGCGAAACCCGACCTAAAAGACATGGAGATCAACACTATGGCGGATTTATCACACCGCGTTAACCTTAACCCTACGACAGCACAGCTTGTTGAAATCGCGCTACTTCGTGGAGAAGGTCAGCTCACCGCCAACGGTGCATTAGTGGCCAAAACCGGAGAAAGAACAGGTCGCTCACCTAACGACCGTTTTATTGTTAAAGACCCCGCTACCGAAGCTGATATCGAATGGGGCAAAGTGAACCGCCCGTTTGATGCCGGTAAATTTGATGCCTTATGGGGTCGTGTTGAAGCCTACCTTGCAGACAAAGAACTGTTTATGTCTGAGCTTGAAGTCGGTGCCGATGACGACCACTACATTCCAGTTCAGGTGACAACCGAATATGCATGGCACCAGATTTTTGCCCGCAACTTATTCATTACCCCTGAAGTCTTTAACCGTAATAACAAAGACACATGGCAAATTATTAATGCCCCAGGCTTTGTGTGTGAACCAGAGCGTGACGGCACTAACTCAGAAGCGGCCGTGATCCTTAACTTTGCCGAACGCAAAGTGCTGCTTGCTGGTTTGAAGTACGCTGGAGAAATGAAAAAGTCGATGTTCTCAGTGCAAAACTTCTTGCTACCCGCTAAAGGTGTTTTACCAATGCATTGTTCGGCAAACGTAGGCCATGAAGGCGATACCACCTTATTCTTTGGTTTGTCTGGCACAGGTAAAACCACCCTATCAGCCGATCCTAAGCGCTTTTTAATTGGTGACGACGAACACGGTTGGGCGCCAGGTGGGGTTTTCAATATCGAAGGTGGTTGTTACGCTAAGTGTATCGATCTAAGCCAAAAAAATGAGCCTGTGATTTGGGATGCGATTCGTTTTGGTACGGTATTAGAAAACGTGGTACTTGATGAACAACGCGTACCTAACTACAACGACACTAGCTTAACTGAAAACAGCCGTGCAGCTTACCCACTTGAGCATATTGCTCAACGTAAAGTTGAAAATCGTGGCGCTGAGCCGCATGCTGTCGTTTTCTTAACTTGTGACGTGTCAGGTGTTTTACCGCCAGTATCGGTATTAAGCAAAGAGCAAGCGGCTTACCACTTCTTGTCTGGCTACACGGCAAAAGTGGGTTCGACTGAAATGGGCTCAACCTCTGCCATTCAGTCAACGTTCTCAACTTGTTTTGGCGCGCCCTTTTTCCCACGTCCAGCCGGCGTATATGCCGAACTACTCATGAAGCGTATCGAATCATTTGGTAGCCAAGTGTACTTAGTTAATACTGGCTGGACTGGCGGCCCACACGGTGTCGGTAAGCGTTTTGACATTCCAACGACTCGCGCTATTGTCGATGCGATTGTTAGTGGTGAGCTAAAAGATGTAGAAACCGTCCACATCGATAAACTCAATCTGAATGTACCAGTGGCAGTAACAGGCGTAGACAGCAAGCTACTTAATCCGGTTAACACCTGGAGCGATGCTGCACAATACAACCAGTATGCACAACAATTAGCACAAGAGTTCAGTGACAACTTTGCCAAGTATCACGTCTCTGATGCCATTAAGCAGGCTGGTCCGAAAGTCTAAACAACAACTCGGTTAACCCAGAGAGACACCATTGAAATCCCAACTTACGTTGGGATTTTTTATTGTGTAGCCTCATATTCGTTAATGGTAATGCTATGATGCCGTTTCAGTTTATACCCAACATCATTACCTAGAGGTCTTCATGCACCGAACTTTGCTTGCTAGTTTATGGGTTAGCCCTTTGTTATTTTGCGCAACCTTGAGTATTGCAGCTGAAGATATGATTCAGCCAACAGCGCAAACGGCTATTGAACAAGCCAATACCTTTATAAACGACAGCATACTACCGCCAATCAAACCCTGGTCTGGTGCGAGTGAAGCCCTTCTCATAAACGCAGAACAACCTTGGGCAACCCCTTTTGAACAGCAAGGTTACCTGAGTACACCAAACTACAGCGACACCATAGCGTGGTTAGATAAACTCGTCGACAGTAGTGATTTATTGCATAAAGTCAGCCTAGGAAAAAGCCCGCAAGGCCGTGATATATGGATGATCGTCGCCTCAAGTGAAGGTGCTGAAACGGCAAAAATGTTAAGCGATAATGGTAAGGCCACAGTGCTTGTGCAAGCCGGTATCCACTCAGGGGAAATCGACGGTAAAGATGCCGGAATGATGCTGCTTAGAGACATGAGCCATGGCAATAAACGCGCGCTGCTCGAAAACGTTAATTTTTTATTTGTACCCATATTAAGTGTTGATGCCCACGAGCGCAGCAGTGATTACAATCGGGTTAATCAGCGTGGACCAATCAATATGGGCTGGCGTACCACAGCTAATAATCTCAACTTAAACCGAGATTATGCCAAAGCGGATGCGCTTGAAATGCAGCACCTCATCCGCGCCATCAATATTTGGCAACCCGATTTGTACATTGATGTACATGTTACCGATGGCATTGACTACCAGTACGATGTCACTTTTGGCTACAACGTAAAACAAGGTTATAGCCCTAGTAGTTTTAACTGGTTAGAGACGATTTATCGCCCCGCAATAGAAGCTGCACTCACTGAGCAAGGTCATATTCCAGGGCAGTTAGTGTTTGCTGTCGATAATGCCGACATGGCCAAAGGGGTGTCGTTATGGAACCCCAGCCCACGCTTTTCAAATGGTTATGGCGACGCCCGTCATTTACCGACTATTTTAATCGAAAATCACAGCCTTAAGCCGTACAAACAACGTGTCCTCGGTACCTATGTGATGCTGGAACAAACATTAAAAACGGTGGCGAAAAACAGCACTAAATTAAAATCAGCCATTTACGCAGACAAATACCGCAACTCAAGCCAACTAGCACTCACCTGGAAAAGTGAAGTATTACCTCAAGGCCGCGATTTTAAAGGCATTGATTACCGCATTGAAACCAGCCCAATAAGCGGCACTGAGGTCGTACGCTGGACAGGTGAACCTAAGCTGTATGCCAATATTCCTGTGGTGGCCAACACCAAAGCTGACATTATTGTTTCACGACCTGTTGCCTATTATATTCCCCCGCAATGGACCACAGTGATTGAACGTTTATCACTGCATGGCATTCGTATGACTCGGCTTGAAAAACCCACACAAATTGCTGCGCAGCAATATCAATTTAGCGACCCCAGTTTTTCAAGTGCTGATTATGAAGGCCATCAAACTGTTACGGCCACAACCACGACTAGCAAAGTGAATGCTCAACTTCCCGTAGGAACCGTTCGTATTGCAACCGATCAACCTTTAGGGGATTTAGCCATGTTGTTATTAGAGCCGCAGGCTGAGGATTCGCTGTTTTACTGGGGGTTTTTCAATACCATTTTCACTCAAACAGAATACATTGAAGATTATGCAGTCGAGCCGTTGGCGGCAAAAATGTTAGCTGATAATCCGGCATTGCAAACGGAGTTTGCTCAAGCACTCAAAGAGCCTGCTTTTGCAAAAGACAGTAAAGCTAGATTACGTTGGTTTTATCAGCGTAGTCCGTATTACGACCAACAATACTTGGTTTACCCGGTGCTTAGAGCCATGAAATAGCTCAACTCACTCGTTTTAAAAAGAATAAAAGCGCTTCGGCGCTTTTATTCTTTAGGGAAATCAATCCAATGATTATATTCTCGCTCATAAAAATCGGCCGGCAAAATAGGATTGTCGAGTAGCAATATTCGGCTATTTTGAAAGCGACTTAAGGGGAATATGGAGGTTGTGGTGGGATGGTGCATAATAAATTCGCTTAATTTGCCATTGGCGAGTAATTGTAACAGTCCCTGGGTAAGACGTTTAGCCAGAGGCTGATTTTGCTTGTTCACAAAAAAGTACATCGGTAATGGGTAACGTAAAATTAATTTGTCATACACCATCAATGTTTCATGACCTTGAGCGCCCACTTCTGCAAAGGCTTCGTTAATGCCACGCGGAAAATAATCACAACGTTGCTGCTCTAGCATGGTGTACATTAACGGGAAAGAAATCACCCGCTCAACCCGGTAACCGTTGTACTCCAAAATATCTGAATCTGGCCACTGGCTACCTTGGCAAGCAACCATTTTTTGTAATTGCTCTGCCGTCGTAATCTTGGCAAACTCACTTAAGCGATTACGCGCAATCACTGGGACACGATTACCCAATAAGCCGCCCACTAATGGCACCGTCACCGCAAGATAATCGCGTTCACGCTCAACGCTAGTACCCGCCCAATACACATCTAGCTGCTTATTTTTTAACATCACAAAGCCGCGCGATTGTGATAGCGACGATTCCAACGTCACAATATGCGCAGGACCAAATTCATCTGAGGTGGTGTCGAGCACTAATTGCAATAAGTCGACATAATATTGGTATGAGGTATTATCTAGAGATTGCGAAGGTTGTATACGTACGACATCCTCAGCACACACCTGCACTGATAATAAACACAATACTATCGAAAACAGCCCTGATTTATATATCAATACCTTCAATCCACAGTGATCTGATTTAACAAGATTAGCCGTAAAAACAATTAGTCATCAGCAGTATTTGTGTTTAATGCGGCAAATTGTGTAACCAGTTGTAATTTTTGCTGGCGCGACATCTTTTTAATGGCAATTTCACGCTTTAATGCTGTACTGCGATCGATTTGTGGCTCTTGATAAACCAGTGTTAACGGGCCTTTACCTTTTAAAAACTTGGCAGCCTTGGGTCCACTACTTTGATGCTCAGCAAATCGACGCTTAACATCGGTCGTTACCCCAGTGTACAAATGCGAATTAGCACACCGAATAATGTATAAATACCATGAAGAAACCGCTTCAGTTTGTGACATAAACGAGAAAAACCTTAAGTATGATCATAAAACTCTTTTACCATCATGGCATACTAAGCGCTATTAATAGCGAACATCATTTTTAACTCAGGCACTAAAAGAGTGCCTTAGGTATTCATTAAGGAAGTTCAGATGCCAAACAATCAAGACCCTTGCGCCCAACCGACATTATTGCATCCAGACCAAGCTATTGAGCAATTATTAGCTCAAGTAGAGGCCACGCAAGACACTGAACTTGTCACGCTGAATCATGCAATCGACAGAGTGCTCGCAGAAGACCTAGCCTCGAGTATCGATTTACCGCCATTTGATAACTCAGCTATGGACGGCTTCGCATTTAGGTATGCTGATTTAGACAGTAGCCAAGAAAGTACGACTCTGCCATTAGTTGGCAGTTCGTTTGCAGGCCATCCATTTCACGGTAAAGCGCAGCCTAATACGTGTATCCGCATCATGACTGGCGCCCCTTTACCAGTCGGTTATGATACGGTGCAAATGCAAGAAAACGCTCAAGCTAACGGCGATAACATTACTATCGGCCATCCACATAAGTTAGGCGCTAATGTACGCAAACGGGCAGAAGAGTTACAAGCCGGCACTAAAGTATTGCATCGCGGCGTGACTATCCGAGCTGCTGAAATGGGCGTTCTGGCCACTATTGGCATTAGCCAGGTGCGCGTTACTCGTAAATTAAAAGTCGCGTTTTTCTCTACCGGTGATGAACTACGCCCTGTTGGCAGCGAACTTGCTCCTGGGCAAATTTATGATTCGAACCGCTATTCAATCCAAGGCTTATTGAGTAAAAGCAATGTTGAATGGGTAGACCTTGGCGTAATTAGCGATAATAAAGAAGCCATTCGCGGCGCATTTAAAGAGGCCGCAAGTAAAGCCGATATGGTGCTCACCTCAGGTGGCGTATCTGTTGGCGAGGCTGATTTTACGAAACAAATTTTATCTGAAGAAGGCCAAATTACTTTTTGGAAATTAGCCATTAAACCAGGCAAACCGTTTGCGTTTGGTAAAATTGGCAATGCAGTCTTTTGTGGGTTACCCGGTAATCCGGTGTCATCGATGGTGACGTTTTACAAACTCGTTCTGCCTATATTGCATAAAATGCAGGGATTGACACCCAAAGCCCCTCTGTTTTGCCAAGCGACATTACAAACCGACATCCGTAAACAACCCGGCCGAGTAGAATACCAACGTGGCATATTAAGCCAAAATGAGTCAGGCGAATTGCAAGTTTCGATTACCGGCGGCCAAGGTTCTGGCATGTTGACGTCAATGAGTTTAGCCAACTGTTTTGTCATTTTAGAGCAATATCAAGGTGATTTGGCTAAGGGCAATACCGTCACCGTTGAGCCATTTAATAGCGTACTTTGCTAGGAGCATTATGCAGCCTGTAGACCAAGATATTTTGAGCGACAACGAGATGTTGCGCTACAGCCGTCAAATATCCATTAAAGCAATGGACATTGAAGGCCAAGAAAAACTCAAACTGGCAAAGGTATTGATTATTGGAGCCGGCGGTTTAGGGTGTGCAGCTAGCCAATACCTTGCTGTAGCAGGCGTAGGGGAAATAACCATTGTCGACTTTGATACGGTCGAGCTATCCAATTTACAACGCCAGGTTTTACACTTTGATGCCAATATTGGCCAGGCTAAAGTCGATTCGGCTAAGCAAACATTGGCTCAACTCAATCCGCTCATCAACATTAATGCATTAAATGCGTTTTTAGATGATGCCGAAATCGACACGTTAGTTAGTCAGCACAGCTTGGTACTCGACTGTACCGACAACGTTATGGTGCGCGAACAGCTCAATAAGAGCTGTTATAAACACAAGATACCATTAGTGTCTGCGGCGGCTATACGCATGGAAGGCACAGTAACCGTATTTGACTATCAAGCTGATACGCCATGTTATCAATGTTTTAGTGCATTGTTTGGTGAGCAACAGTTAACGTGTGTCGAATCGGGTATTTTAGCCCCCGTGGTGGGAATGATTGGTTGTATTCAGGCAACGGAAGCCATCAAAGTGATTAGCGCGATGGGACAAGCTTTGTCAGGAAAGTTGTTAATGGTTGATGCGATGACCATGGAGTTTAGGCAAATGACATTACCAAAACAACCGCAATGCAAAGTATGCGGTTGCGGCGCGTAAAAAACGTAACCTATCCCAAATCAACCAAAATAAAAGCACAAGAGAATAAATACTCTTGTGCTTTTATTATTCTACTGGCACGTCGATGGCGTTGGCCTCTGTAGACATTAATGCTTGTTGCGCTAAACGTTCACGATCCGCTTTAGCAACGTACGGATTTTTATTCGCTGCATGTAGCTTGGCGTTGGCTTTTTTAGCCTTGGCTTTCAATGTTTGGTTAATTTTCTTTTTACGGTTCATATAATTCACATCATCGACAAAATACCAGCGCGATTATAGCGTCAAACGCCCTCAGGCTCTATTCATTCTAACGCTTAACTTAGCTTACCCCCTGAACCGCCAGCAAACAGCTTAGCGTTTATAAATCTTCTTGTAACACCACCCACAAAGCATGAATAAGCCCCGGGATAAAAAAGAAAAAGCACAGCAATATGTTAATCAGTAAATCTTTACCCAAGCCTTTTTTCAAAAATACCGCTAATGGTGGTAGCAATATCGCGATGATGACCAGTAATAATTTGTTTGTGTCCATTTTTCATCCTTATTATGTTGCTTAATTAAGAGAATACAATTATAAAAATAGCATAAGATACAGATTGTTAAACAACACATTTACAATAAAGATTACAAACAGTTTAACAACGCGCTTATCAAGGTATTCTATTAACGATGTGCTATGGTTAATTCCCAGCGCGCTATTCTCCAGCCAATGCAACAATACTGATAGGTCATATGGAACATAACCAAAGTATTATTTTTGTTCAATTCTTTTGCTTAATCGGTAGCAGTTGTGCCATTGCATGGGCAATATACGCAGGCGTGTTCCGCATTGCTCCTAGAGCCAGTTGGCGCTTCGCTCTAGCAAACACCCTCACAGTCGGAGGGGTGCTGCTCTACACGCAACGCAGCGAAGCCATTGACTATCTATACTGGTTTACTGCCGACATGACCATTTTATTGGGGTTTGCATTGGTGCGTTGGGGTTGCCAGCATTTATTTAAACGTCCGGTATCCTATCTGTTTGACCTGGTATTGTTAACCAGCTGCGCCTTGTTGATGTTATTGGTTCCGCCTTCTCTGGCGTATGCCGTTTATCTGGTGATTATTATGAGCATCACCGCGGCCACGTTGATCTCACTCACAGGCCTGGATAACGTCAAAACAGCTAAAAAACACATGCCTATGTTTTATGCCATTTTAATTAATGTGCCTTTTTTTATTATGGGCGCCCTGTTTCTCACCCGAGCTGTAGCACTGTTTCTTTACCCTGAAGATTTGGCCAGACTCTCTGCCGCCAATACACTTAACGCGCCAATAGTCATGTGGAGCTATATCATTTTATTGCTGCTCACTAACTTAGTGTTATACGGTAATGCCCTGACACGGCTGGTGTATAAAGTGGCTCGTTTAGTGAATAGAGATCAACTCACAGGGTTATGGAACCGACACGCCTTACTCGATAAATTAGATGAAGTGGATGCACTGTGGCAGCGTAGCGGATCAGCTTATAGCTTATTGGTGCTGGACCTGGATCACTTTAAAAAGGTCAATGACACTTATGGCCATATTGCAGGGGATGCCGTATTAAAACATACCGCGACGTTATTGCAGCAATCACTACGCAAAGTCGATTTTATTTGCCGCTACGGAGGTGAAGAGTTTTTGATTATTCTGCCATCAACCAATGCTGATGAGGCCAACATTGTTGCCAAGAAAATTCAGTCTAAAATCAATAGCACATCTGTACAGTGGCAACAGCAAGAGATTAATCTCACCTTAAGCATTGGTTATGCGACCAGCAAAACCCACATCAATGTAGAGCAGTTATTACAATTAGCCGATGAGGCGATGTACCTTGCTAAAAATACCGGCCGCAACACTATTTGCACCAAAGAGTTGAAAATATCGTCTCAATAAATAGGCTATAGCCGATAGAATATTTGCTGATATTGCAGGTCAAGCTAGCTTTTCGTTGGCCAAGCTAAGCTATCGGGTTGTTGCCATTGCTCGGCGACTATCGTCATAAATAGTGTATCGACAAACCACTCGCCTTGAGTCGGTAATTGCTGGAAGGCATATTGCTGGCCTAAATAGTTAAAATACAAACTATATGCGTGCAAGTAACAACGATCGCTCGCATCTTTACCGTAAAGTGTGTCACCTAAAATAGGCACGCCAATGCTGGCTAATGCCACTCGTAGCTGATGAGTCTTACCGCTTAATGGCTTTAATAGATATGCGCGCTTCCCTTCACTAATACCCATGCAAAAAAACTGCGTCATGGCGGGGTTTTCTGTCGTTCGCAGTAATTTGTACATACTGCGGCGAGATTTTGCCATGTCGCCGACAATCCAACCTTGCTTTTTTTTAGGTTTACCTAATGCAATGGCTAAATAGTATTTTTGCACTTGATGGGCTGTGAACATTTGTGTAAATACATTGGCGGCTTGTGGCGAACGAGCCACGATTAACAACCCTGAGGTGGGAGTATCTAAACGATGAACCGGATACAACTTATAGCCTAAATCGGCTTCAGCTTGCGCAATAACGCCTGCATTACCATCTTGACTATGAAAGTGAACATGAGGCGCTTTATTGATGACAATAAAGTCAGGTTGCTCGCTCAGCAATTGATACATTGATGAATCCAACTCGATAATACCCGCAGCTAAACCTTGGGTTATTTAAAATGAATATTTACTAACAATCCAGGATTATTGTCATCTAATGAAATAGTGGCTTTATGGCGCGATAAAATCGCTTTTACCATCGACAAACCTAAACCCGTGCCCTTGTAATGACGGCTCGGATCAAGACGAACTAAACGGTCGAATACCCGCTCTTTATCTTCATCCAAAATGCCAGGACCATTATCACTAATCTGAATATGCTTGCCACGCTGTTTAATGCAAATTGCAGCACCAACCGGTGAATACTTAATCGCATTGTCGACTAAATTAAATAGCGCTTGGAATAATAGGTATTTATCACCATTAATGTGCACATCGTTTTCCAGCGAAATCTCTAATATTTGATCGCGCGATTCGGCGATGGCATCAGCCATTTCAAATAAATCTTGGCAAATCTGTTGTAAACTCACTGGCTGTAAATCAAGCGTTTGCTGACCTTCTTCGATTCGAGTTAATGATAACATCGCATCAAACGTGCCTAAACAATGATCTAGCTCTTCAAGTAACTCTGCTGTCGCATCTGCTAATTGGTGAGTGGGTTTATCAGCAAGTTGCTCAATCCCAATACGTAAATGCGATAACGGCGTACGTAAGTCATGGGCAATATTATCAGTGACACCACGCACGGCGCGTAGGTTTTGCTCCAAGGTATCGAGCACGAGGTTAAATTGCCGCGCTAACATGTCAAACTCATCTTGGCTGTCACTGACAGGTAAACGGGTTTCGTAATGTCCGGCTTCAATTTGTTCACTTAAACGGTTGTATTCGACCAGTCGTCTAAGAATGGCTTTTGAGAAAATATAACCCAACGCCAACGTTAAACCTAAGGTAAAGGCTACGGCCCAAAAAGCAGCATTGATAAACTTTTCAATGAGGGTTGCGAGGTGATCGGTTCGCGTAGCAATTAGCACGGGACCGTAACGTGTAATCACTAATCCACCCGTTAAGATGTGCAGCTTATCTGGGCCACCGGTAAAGATAGGAAAGTCTTTGGTTTCAGGTAACTGCGGCATGTTTTCAGGTAAAAAGGTCAATGCCCCGACCATATCAACACTGTTACGCCAGGCGATAAGCGCCGTTTTAGGATCGGCGGCGCGGATCTGTGCGGCAAAACTGCGGCGATTAACCGTTAATGCTAGCTGCTGATAGCGCTGCATTTCTGCCGCAAGATGCTTATCAACCTGGTTTTGCTGCTCTATCACTAATTGTCGATACAGGCTTAATACCAACATCACAATTAAGATGGTCACTAACGTCGAGAAAATAAGCGTGATGCGCCACGCACTACTTTGATATGGCTTAATGGCCTTTGCAGAGGCGATAACCCGCACCCCTTACTGTTTCAATTAATTCACCGTGCCCAAGTTCTTCAAACTTACGACGCAGTTTTGCAATATGCACATCGATAACATTGGTGCGAGGGTCAAAATGATAATCCCATACCGCTTCAAATAGCAGGGTACGGCTAATCACTTGATTAGGGTGTTCCATTAAATACTTGAGTAACTGAAACTCTTTTGGTTGCAGCATTAACTCACTGTCATCAAGTGTCACTTTACGCGTCAGCAGCTCCATTTTCAGGCCGCCAACTTCAATATCTGTTGCGGCTGGCTCTACAACATTACGTTGTACCAGCTTTTCTGCACGCACCAATAACTCTGCAAATGCGAACGGTTTGGTCATGTAGTCGTCGCCACCCGCACGTAAGCCTTTAACACGCTCATCGACATGGCTGAGTGCTGACAAGATTAATACTGGCGTTTTATTACCGCTGGTACGCAATGCCGACAATAAGGTTAAGCCGTCTAGCTTAGGTAGCATGCGGTCTAAAATGAGTAAGTCATATTGATTGTGCTTGGCTAATGTTAAGCCTTCTTGACCATCTGTTGCACTGTCTACCTGATACTTCTGTGCAGTAAATCCGTCAGCCACATATTTTAAAGTAGTGGCGTCATCTTCAACCAATAAAATGCGCTTAGTCATAGAGTCTTTAATCCCATTTGAGCAGTGGAAGTGGACGTAAGGTTTCAATGTCGAAAGCAATGGTATTCTTACTATCTTGATTGAGGAGTTTTAGTTCGAGATAACTAATGGATAAATCGTGGTCCAATTCCGCTTGCGTTAAATATCCTTGTTGATCTTCAATCGCTAAAGCGACCAGTGCAGAAAATGTCATGTGCTTGGCTTGGAGCATTTTTGCCGCGCTCACAGAGCCGACATCATCAGAGCTATACACTGATGATTTTTCATTTAGCAGCACACCATCTAAAGCTCGGTACTGATATTTACTCATTTTACGTGTTTCTACGTTAACCATAGAAATTTTGTAAACGAGTAACCCTTCTTCCACATCAACATCAAAGTCACAAATTGTGCCTTTGTCTTGTTGTTCTAATTGCTCCATGACCACAATTGGCTTTAAAAACTCGCCATTGATCAACAAAGTATGCATAGATGGAGTAGCCATCACGGCACAAGGAAGAAAGCATATTGCTAATAGCAACCGAACCATCACTAGCCTCTATATTAATGAAAATTTTATTACCGCACTACTCTACCTAACCGCGGCCAAAGTCCCAAGAAATCTAAGATTAATAATTGATCATAAATACCGTAAAACAGGGCGTTATCGCCAAAGGTTAACTTGAAGATGGGGCGTTTAAGATATGAATTTGCTCGGACTTTAAAGCGATGGTTGTTTGTATACCGGCTTGCAAACCGAGCTTATCAACCAAATGCGTTGGCACATCAGCATTAAATACCGAACCGATACCAATCACCGACGCAATCACCCGCGACGACTCGCCCATCACTAATACCGACTCAATTAATACATCGAGCTTATTAATGCTTTTGCATAAACGGCCACTGCTAATGGCATTAAAACGGATACCTTGATTGGGAATAACCCAACGAATGGCTTGGCCATTGACGAGCGCAGGAGCGCTGTCACTAACAATTAATTCATCACCCAGCTTAAACCACGTCATATTGCGTTCAATGTCTTGCTCAACGACTTGGCCATCAAAAATATTACGTAAGCCCATTTGCCTTGCCACGGCCTCATCATGTGGATGAGACAATACCTCAAATGGTTTGCCTTGTTGCAACATTTTACCTTGGCTTATCAGCATCATTTTATCGGCTAATAATAAGGCCTCATGAATATCGTGCGTGACCATAACCACTGGGATTGACAGCTGTTGCTTTAATCTTGCAAGTTCAATGTATAAGCGCTCACGCGTTTCACGGTCTACCGCTGAAAAGGGTTCATCAAGCAATAATATTGAAGGCTCACGAGCTAAGGCACGCGCTAACGCGACACGTTGACGCTGACCACCTGAAAGCTGTGCAGGCAACCTATCTGGCAAGCCATGAAGGTTAACCCGCTCTAACCAATCTAACGCACGCTGCTTGCGTAATGCCTTTGGCACATGGTCAAGCCCGGCTATCACATTATCTAATGCCGACAAATGCGGAAATAAACCAAAATGTTGCGGCATATAGCCAATATGACGTTGTTGTGGGGTTAACGAAAGCGACGTTTTAGCATCAAACCAAAGGGCGTCCCCGCATCGAATCTGACCATCTTTAGGTGTAGTTAACCCAGCTATCATTCTCAACAAGGTGGTTTTGCCACCACCTGACGGCCCTACCACTGCGAGCACCTCACCAGCTTTACAGGTGAAGTTTGCAGCTAATGGTATCGGTGATTCTTGGCTAATATGACACACTAAATCAGCGTTGCGAGGTACCATTATGCCCTCCTAAACGCCGTGACATACTGGTGGTTAATGCAAGTGCACTCACCGCAAACACCAGCAATACTAACGACATCATTCCCGCAGAATCAAAGTCAAACGCTTGCACGCTATCGTAAATGGCGATTGAGATCGTTTTGGTTTCACCGGCAATATTGCCACCGAGCATCAATACCACGCCAAATTCACCCAATACATGGGAGAAGCACAACACTAATGCGGTTAACACACCAGGCCATACCATGGGTAACTCAACTTTGATAAAAATCCGTAACCGGCTCATACCACAGCAGGCGGCGGCATCACGAATATCAATTGGAATGGTTTCATAAGCACGCTGTATCGGCTGCACAGCAAACGGGATATTGACTAAAATCGATGCGATAACAAGGCCGGAAAATTGAAACACTAACTGTTGACCAAAAATCTGTTCAACGTAGTGACCTATAACACTCTGGTTGCCCAGGCCCACCAGCAAATAATAACCAATTACAGTAGGAGGCAATACCAATGGCACCAGAATTAAGGCTTCTAGCCAAGACTTACCGCGAAATTGATAATAGGCCAAACCTCGGCCGACCAGTATGGCTAACGGGATCAAAAATAAAACGGTAAAGCAGCTTAACTTGACCGACAACCATAATGCTTGCCAATCCATTAGTCGTGCATCGCTGTAGCATTAGGTAAGTTAAATCCAAATTCACTTAAGATTTTCTGGGCTGGCGGGCTTTGCATATATTGATAAAACCGCTCTGTGGTTTCTGAGGCATTTGGCATTAACGCCATGCGTTGAGTCAGCGGTTGATATAAATCATCGGGGATCACCACATAATTAGCCATTTTGATAAATTGCGGCGCTAGTGCCAACGACAAAGGCACAATGCCTCCTTGAGTTGAACCGCTGATGGTAAATTGTGCCGCTTGTGAGGCATTTTCGCCAAGGATCAGTTTAGGTTGCACTGCATCCCACAAGCCTTTAGCTTTTAAGATTTCACGAGCGCGCTCACCATAAGGAGCATGATCAGGGTTGGCAATGGCAAAGCGAGTGAGTTTGCCATCAGTAATAAATTGCCCTAACCCGACTAAATCAGGATCAAGAATCAGCTCTGATTTTTTTGGTGCAGCAAGCGCTAAACGGCCAATCGCATAAATAACCCCTGCATCTTGGGTATAACCGGCTTTATGTAATTGTTCAATATAAAACTCATCGGCACTGAGCATCATTTCAAAGGGAGCGCCGTGTTGAATTTGAGTGACAAAATTGCCCGATGAGCCGTAACTGATGCGTACACTTAGACCTGTTTGTTGCTCAAATTGGCTAGCGATATCATCTAAGGCAAACTTAATGTTTGCCGCAGCGGCAATAGCGGGAGCCTCTGCCGCATGGGTAACTGATACAGGGAGAATAAGACTCAAACAACTTATCGCTAACGTTGCAACAACAGCACTTTGGCGTATTAAACGCGTTATAGATAACGTAAAGAAAGACATGTATAGCCGACCCTATGGTTGAGCGACACTATCATTTAAGTGCGATGGTTAAATTGTAATGACTGTTGCATTCGCTCGCAAAAAAGTGAGTTCAGCAGCGCACAACTGATGTTCACGACATCACTTTTGCCACATTTTAGCAGCCTGTTCATCACTGTCACGAGCTTCGACCCATTTGCTGCCCGCATCGTTGGCTTCAAGCTTCCAAAAAGGGGCCTTGGTCTTTAAAAAATCAATTAAAAATTCACATGCAGCAAACGCGGCTTTACGGTGAGCACTCGTGACACCGATAAACACAATTTGCTCACCCAACGCCATTGTACCAACGCGATGAATAATGGTGACTTTATTTAACGGCCAACGTTCACGAGCTTGCTGACAAATTTGTGCTAAAACCGACTCAGTCATGCCCGGATAATGCTCAAGCGTTAAGTCTGTGACCACACTGCCATCATTAAAATCGCGCACTTTGCCGATAAAATTTACCACAGCACCATCTTGGTTATCGTTAGCCAATAAGCAGTATTCATCTGCTACGTTAAAATCTTCAGTTTGCACACGTACCGTTGTTACTGCGTTCATACTCAACCTCCTGTTACAGGAGGGAAAAATGCGACTTCGTCACCTGCTTTCACGGGTGCATCCCATTGACTAATTGTTTGGTTAACCGCAACTAACAGTTTGTCTGATGCGAGCACTTTAGCCCATTTGTCGTCGGTGGCAGCCAATGCGGCGCGAAGCTGTTCTGCGGTATGGATATTGGCGCTACTGTGCTCCACTTTCGCAGTACCGAGTAACTCACGGATTTGCGCAAAAAATAATACTTGGATCATAGTGGTCTCTCAATGCATTTAATCGATAATAAATAACTTACACTAGCGACTAGGCTGTAAAGTGGCCAGATTTTCCGCCGCGTTTTTCAAGTAGCCTCACCTGCGAAATAATCATGTCTTTTTGCACCGCTTTACACATATCGTAAATGGTTAATGCCGCCACAGATGCCGCCGTTAGCGCTTCCATTTCAACACCGGTTTTACCAGACAGTTTACATAAACTCGTGATACGCACGCGGTTATGCTCAGGCTGAGCTTCAAGATCGACTTCTACCTTAGTGAGCATTAATGGATGACATAACGGAATAAGATCAGAGGTTTTTTTAGCCGCTTGAATACCGGCAATGCGAGCCGTCGCAAACACATCGCCTTTATGGTGGCTGCCACTCATAATCATTGCCAATGTATCTGGCGCCATATCGATAAACGCTTCAGCTCTAGCTTCACGTTCTGTGACTGCTTTTTCAGTCACATCGACCATGTGAGCATTGCCATCGGCATTAATGTGGGTAAAACGATTACTCATGATATGAATACCTTATCAAATAGAATTTGCAGGTTAGTGACGCACGTTAAACGAAGAAAGGTGGCGATTAACCACCGATAGAGGCAAGGTGCTTAGTGACACCAGTAATGCCCTGATGCAAAAAGTGAGTTTCTTTCTTTTGTGCTAACTGCCCATGTAAACGCGAAATTAACTCATCACGCGCAGAGGCATCTTGCAGCAAGTCACGTAAATCCACGCCATTTTCAGTAAATAGGCACAAGTGCAACTTACCTTTAGCTGACACTCTTAAGCGATTGCAGCTGGCACAAAAGTTTTTGGCGTACGGCATAATAAGACCAATACGGCCTTGATAATCACTGTGACTGAAGTTTTGCGCAGGACCATCATCAACACTGGGTAAATCGTATAACCAACCGTTTTGCTCAAGTTGCTTTTTAATGTCTACACCCGCTAAATGATGCGCATTGAAGTAGTCGTGACCTAAACCGGTTTCCATCAACTCAATAAAACGTAAATCAATAGGCGTGTTTTTAATCCACTGTAAAAAACGCGGTAAATCCTTATCGTTTAAGCCTTTAAGTAACACGGCGTTCACTTTTACTCGCTCAAAACCCGCCTCAAGTGCAGCGTCAATACCGCGCATAACTTGGTCGAATTTATTCTCGCCAGTAATTTGGTAAAACATTTTAGGATCTAAGCTATCAACCGACACATTGATACGGCGCAAACCAGCGTCATACCATTCTTTAGCATGTTGCTGTAAACGATAACCATTAGTCGTCATTGCCACTGTATTGACATTGGGAGTGTTAGCAACAATACGTACGATATCGGTAAAGTCTTTACGGAGGGTGGGCTCACCACCAGTGATGCGAATTTTTTGCGTACCCACAGCAGAAAAACCAGCAACGAGATTTTCAATTTCGTTGAGCGTTAAAAACGTAGGTTTACCATCAGGGCGATAGCCGTCAGGCAAGCAGTAAGTGCATTTAAAATTACACACATCAGTAACTGACATACGTAAATAATGAAAACGTCGACCAAAATTGTCTTGTAACTGGGACATGTTAACCTTTCCAAGTGTGGGAGGTAAGTGCATTTCTTTACTCACCCCGGTGGCAAAATTACCACGGCTAAATGCCCATATCATTGACGTAGGGCAAAAAGCTCGGAGAACCGTCAGGCTTAATTATAGGCCTATTTATGGTTTTACAAATACCCCTTTAGGCGAATATCTTATTCGAAATGCTTACATCGTTTACTATTTGTGACTCGACTCACGTAGATAAGATTGTGTTTGCTACTGTGACAAAAGTGAATTTTGCGGTAAGGTGAGTAAAAGGATAAACGATCGTTTAACTATCGTTATAGAAAAACAATAAACCCGCGATGAACGGGATACTTTGAAAGGTGAGAACATGGAACGCGAGTCAATGGAGTTCGACGTCGTAATTGTCGGTGCTGGCCCAGCAGGTTTAGCTACCGCTTGTCGTTTAATGCAAATATCAAAAGATGCCGAAAAAGAAATCACCGTTTGTGTGGTAGAAAAAGGCTCGGAAGTGGGCGCCCACATTTTATCGGGTGCAGTATTCCAACCAGACGTGTTAGATGAATTATTCAACGACTGGCGCGACTCAGATATTCCGCTAAACACCAAAGTCAGCCACGACGAGATTTACTTACTCAATTCAGACACTAAATCACGCTTAATGCCTAATAGCTTAGTGCCGAAAACCATGCATAACGAAGGTAACTACATTATTAGTGTAGGTAACCTCGCACGTTGGTTAGCGAACCGCGCAGAAGCCATGGGTGTTGAGATTTTCCCAGGTTTTGCTGCCAGTGAACTGCTGTTTAATGAAGACAACAGCGTTAAAGGTATTCTCATTGGCGATATGGGTGTCGGCGAAGACGGTCAACCTAAAGACAGCTATATGCCAGGCATGGAGTTGCATGCTAAATACACCGTATTCTCCGAAGGTTGCCGCGGCCACCTTGGTAAACAGCTTATTCAGAAATACCATTTAGACAATGGCAAAACCCCTCAGCATTACGGCTTAGGGTTTAAAGAAATTTGGAAAATCCCTGCCGAGCAGCATCAGCAAGGTAAAGTGGTCCATACTGGCGGCTGGCCATTAGTGAATGGCTCGTCTGGTGGCGGATTTTTATATCACATGGAAGACAACCAGGTCGCCGTGGGATTAATTATCGATTTAAGCTATAAAAATCCACATTTAAGCCCATTTGACGAGTTTCAGCGTTATAAAACGCATCCAGTGATTGCCCAAACGCTCACTGGTGGTGAACGCTTAACTTATGGTGCCAGAGCAATTGCTAAAGGTGGTTTAAACTCTCTGCCTAAAATGAGCTTCCCTGGTGGATTAATCATTGGTTGTAATGCTGGCACCCTGAACTTTGCTAAAATTAAAGGCACGCACACGGCAATTAAAAGCGGAATAATTGCTGCGACCACCCTAGGTGAAGGGTTAATTGCCGGCTTAGAGGGCGGTAAAGATCTAGATTGTTTCCAGCAGCGCTTCGAAGAAAGCTGGCTTCATGAAGAACTCTATCAATCACGTAATTTTGGCCCAGCTTTACATAAGTTTGGCACTATTGTCGGTGGCGCATTTAACTATATCGACCAAAACTGGTTTGGCGGTAAGTTCCCTGTAACGTTCCGCGACACAACGCCAGATTACGCTTCAATGGGTTTAGCGAGCGAATACAGCAAGATTGATTATCCAAAGCCAGATGGAAAACTCAGCTTTGATAAATTATCGTCGGTGTATTTGTCGAACACCTACCATGAAGAAGGCCAGCGTTGCCATTTACACTTAAAAGACCAAAGCATTCCCATCTCGGTAAACTTAGTCAAATTTGACGAGCCAGCACAGCGTTATTGCCCTGCGGGTGTTTATGAAGTCGTCGAAGATGCTGGCGAGAAAAAGTTTGTCATTAATGGTCAAAACTGTATTCACTGTAAAACCTGCGACATTAAAGATCCAAGCCAAAATATTACCTGGGTAACCCCTGAAGGCGGCGGCGGACCAAACTATCCAAACATGTAAACGATTTAGTTGATAACTCTTTGTTCGCCAATCGTTAATTATTTGGCTACTGTCAAAAAAACGCACCTAAAAATAGGTGCGTTTTTTTTATTTTTTCGACTATCATTAGCGTCATAACATCACAAAGACCTACACCATTCACGATTTTGTACTTTAGTAATAAATACAAAATAACCATCAATTTATTGCCATTGTGACCGATATAACCAAGAGAAACTTCTAGAGGCCGTTGTAGATGAATACATTTAACACCCTTACCATTAAGCAAAAAATCTTGCTCACGGTAGCATTTGCTGTGCTGCTATCAACCATGTTAGTTGGGTTGCTAAGTCAGCGAAGTGCGAAGCAAGTGGTTGAGCAACGCATGCTTGAATCAGAAATGCCGAGCTTAGTCATGCAAATACGTAATGAAATCGATCTCCAGATCAGTAGCTTAATTCATGCTGCCGAGCAGCTGGCTAACAGCCGCATGTTAGGCGCATGGCTTGAAGAAGGTCGTCCAGCAAGCCAAGAGGCGTTAGTTACCGCTCAGCTCAAAGACATGCAAAATCAATTCGATTTAGTGCAAGCCTCTTACGCAGACCGTGACACAGGTGCTTACTATACTCAGGATGGTTTTTTACGTATTTTAAACCAACAACAAGATGCATGGTTCTTTGATTACCGGGATAGTAAAAAAGAGCGAATGTTAAGCGTTTACACTGAAGCTACTGGTGAAGTAAAACTGTTTATTAGCCACCAGCAACCTAATGGCAGAGGCATGGTCAGCTTAGCCAAATCGCTAGCAGATATGGTAAATTTACTGTCGTCATTTAAAATTGAAGATACTGGTTTCGTGTACCTTATTGATGCCAGTGGTAAAGTTCAGTTGCATCAAGATACGCAAAAAGTTGGTAAGGCAACGTTAGCTAATTTATACCCTAACGCCAATACTAACGGCTTACTCAACAAGAATGATTTTAACCTCGTTAAAGCCAATGTTAACGGCGAAGACATGTTAATCGCCAGTAGCTACATTAAATCGATGGATTGGTATTTAGTTGCGCAAGTGCCTGAAGCTGAAGTGTTTGCCTTACTTGAAGAATCGGCTTATCAAATCCTGTTATGGACAGTGTTAATTGCTGGTGTATTCATTGCGATTGCCATTCTTGTTGCCGGTTCGGTTAGCCGCCCTATTGCTCAAGTTGCTGAAATGTTCAGAAACATTGGCGAAGGTGAAGGTGATTTACGCCAGCGCTTACCGGTAAATGGCGACGATGAGATAGCCCAATTGGCCCGTGGCTTCAATAGCTTTATTAGCAAAATCCAGGAAACCGTTATTGAGGTTTCTGAAACCAGCCAACAACTGGGTTTGTCGGCAATTGATGTATCAAATCAAGCACATCAAACACTTGACGACAGCCATTTACAAAAAGACCGCACCATGATGGTTGTTGCTGCCATTAATGAAATGGGCGCCACGGTCAATGAAATTGCCGCTAATGCAGCACAAGCAGCAGTAACCGCTCGCGATGCTGATACAGAATCTGTTGATGGTCAAAAAGTGGTGACTCGTGCACGTTCAACCATTAATCAGCTATCTAAAGATGTTGCCCAGGTTGGTGAAGTCATTGAGTCTCTAGCGACTCACACTAAATCGATTGGCAGTATTTTAGATGTTATCCGCGCAATTTCAGAACAAACCAACTTACTTGCATTGAACGCCGCGATTGAAGCGGCTCGCGCTGGTGAAGCTGGCCGAGGTTTTGCCGTAGTGGCTGACGAGGTTCGTAACCTTGCATCACGTACAGCAGCATCGACCAATGAAGTACAAACTATGATTGATAAGCTGCAATCAGAAGCAGGCCGCGCAGTAAGTGCTATGGCACAATCGAGCAGCCGTTCAAAAGAAGGTGTGACTGCGGTAGATGAAGCCAGCCAATCATTAAGCGGTATTAGCGAGCGGATTGCCCTTATCAGCGACATGAACATCCAAGTCGCGGCAGCAACAGAAGAGCAATCTACTGTGGTTGAAGACATTAACCGCAACGTGACTGAGATTAACGATATTACTCAACGTACTTCTGACACAGCGCAAGCGGCCGCAGAGGCAAGTAAAGCATTGAACAAACTCGCAAGCCGACTAGACGTCTTAGTGGCACGATTTAAGGTGTAATCTCACTTGAGTGTTTGCAACCAGCAAACACTCAATAGCTCGTAAATAAATAATGCCACTCATTGAGTGGCATTATTTTTATCATCTTGAGGTGCTATTTCAAAAACTTAATCGACAACGGATATTGGTAAGCAATGCCGTCACTGGCTTTGACTATCGCGATAATCGTACAAATAATATCTAATAATGCCAAGCCTGCTAGCAATAACACCCCAACGCCAACCAATATCAAAACAGCTGAAATCATCGCATAAATCATTAAACTCAATTTGAAGTTAAGACAATTTTTACCGCACTGATTGGCAAACTCAAACTCATCTCGTTTCATCAACCACACAATCAAAGGACCTAATACGCTACCAAATGGAAACACATAACCCGCAAAGCTTGCTGCATGGATCAATAACCCCATGTCTCTGGCTGGCTTAGTGACTTCGAACGAGGGATCAGACATCAGATATTCCTTATCATTTTATTATTATCAACATGGTGTGAGCAGCATACAAGCACTGCTTAATTAACTGGCTTTACCGTATAAGCGCATTGCCCAGTCTTCTATATTGTGTTGTTCAATTCTTCGTTGCAGTGATTCTACCCAGCTTTGAGCTAGGCCTTCACAATTAAGTAAAGTTTGATACTGCTCGGCATCAAACTCAGGCAAAAAGTAAATTTGCATTGCCTTGGCAATACTAATGTCCGTTTTACGCTCGATTAAGCAAATACTGTCACTGGGGCGAATAACCCCTTCTGACAACACTCGATAAAACCAACCACACATGCGGCTCTCTTGCATTGCTAGGGCAAATTTAGGGTGTTCAAACTGCAAGTTAAGTTTAAAACAAGGCGAACGCGGTTGAGTCACTTGCAAGGTCACATCACCAATTTGCACAATATCACCAATGTTAACGTGTGTTTCCTTTACACCCACAGTACTAATGTTTTCACCCATTAACGGTGCATCTTTAAAGCTCGACATTAAATCCCAGCGGCGATATTGGCCATAATGTTCACGGGGAAAATGATGTAATACTCGGTCTAAACCACCATGGTGCTTAGGATCGGCTTCACAATTACCGACGACGCGATCAAATAGCACAGTTAGTTGTGTTACGGAATGCTTTTGGTTAATACAGCTGGCTACCCCATTGTGCATCTGCACTTGGTCACCTAAATACAAACCCGAAATACGATTAACCCAATTTTTATTCATCCCGCTTATCCCTGCTGACATTTCAACGTACAGTCAATATACCCAATTTTCGGACAAAAAAAAGCCTTACTAGGGGATAGTAAGGCGATAAATAACAGGGAGAATGTATCGTTAAAAGTAAGGTGAGCGGTTAACTCAGCGTAATACGATACAAGTTAATCAGACATGAACATATTAAACGGGATTAATGACATAAAAATGACAATCCAAGTGATCATTAGTCCATTTATGCAAGATAGTTTTGCAATGCCTCACCTGGAATAGAGCTTTGCGTCGCAACCGCAAATGATGCCCATAATGCCCCTTCGTGCATCGCTTCAGTAATCGACATTTTTTGACATAACCCATGGATAACACCAGCAGCATAAGCATCACCCGCACCAGTGGTGTCGACCACATCAGCAAGAACCGCTGGAACATGTTGCTCTACTTCAGCGCTATAAACTATCGCGCCTTGATCGCCGTCTGTCACAATAAAATACTGTAATGCATTACCCGCGATGGTTTGAGCAAATTGCCATGGCGCTTGGTTACATCTGCCTTGCATATCGGTAATAGAAGCAATTAATACATGACAAGGTCGCTCGCGTTGGTCTTTAGCCAATTGCGCAACCACAATACAATCTGGATTATGGCTAATGGCATCTTGCGCCCATAGCTCTGCACCATTGGCGGAGGAGTTAATGTAAAATGCGTCCCATTGTTGCCAATCTGGCGCCGCGGGTAATTCAAATATCGGTCGTTGTGGTCGAATAATGGTACGTTCGCCATCGGGTGTCATGACGAGTAACATTTCGCAGGTATTGCCGCTAAAGCGATGCACCAGGCGACAATCTAAGCCAAGGGTACTCGCTTTCGCTAAAATCCAATCGCCAATATCATCACTGCCAACTTCGCTAACCAACGACACATTGTGCTTAGCCCACACCAAACCCAAACCTGTGTTGGCACCGCCGCCACCTAAACGCAAACCGCCATCTTGATAATGAAACCTGCCACCGGTTTGTAACGGCTTATCAAGCCGTAAAATACGGTCACAGTTTATATTTGCAAGTAACAAAATATTGGCCATAGCGATACCTAAAATAACTCCGAAAAAAGAGTATTCAGTATAACAAAATCGGCATAGATCACACTGCTATCGACATAATTACATGTCAGTCTCAGCCAACGGTTGACGTAACTGCGCACGCACATTGTCCATACCAGAATAAAACTCTTTCATCATCAATAGGCCCAGCATTTTGCCGTTGTCGGTAACAATCAATTCATCTGGATTAAGCGGATCATTTTTTAGTGCGCCCATGGCTTTCATTGATGCCATCTCTTTAAACAAAGCTGTATCTAAATTCACGTTAAAGGTATCGCGGAAATACTGACGCGATAATCGCCCCGAAAACATGCCTAATAAGAAGCGATATTGCATCACTTCTTTTAATTGATATTTTTTCTGTTGCTCAACGGCCATACGGCCCTGCGCGATGCGTTGTTGATATTTTTTAAGCGAAAATGTATTCACATATAAAGTGTCATTTAAAAAACTGAATGAGCCTGAACCCACACCGAGGTATTCATCATAATCAATTACGTATTCATCAAAACCTTCATTATCGGTTTTGCCAAATGCCCATGCTGATAGCTGGTTATACTGACCGGTTAAGCTGTTTAAAATCTGGCGATACTGATTAACCATTTCACCATGAGGAGCTGCTAACTGGCCTTTAACACTTTTACGAGTTTGGTGTGTAATCATTAACGGATAAGTGGTAATTTGGCGCGGGTCGAGCTTAGAGGCCATATCAAGATCTGACTGAATAATCTCGTCAGTTTGGCCTTTAAAACCAAAAATTAAATCGACGTTGATAATCGGAAATAACTCTTTGGCCGCCATAATACGGTCAAATGTTTCTTGGCCTGAACCAAACTTATCTAAACGATCGGTCATCTTTAAAATGCCGTCATCAAAGCTTTGTACCCCAATCGACATTCTGTCAACTAGGCCTTTAAGTTGTTTAAATTCAGGGCTGGCTAGGTGTTGCGGATCGGACTCACAAGACACTTCTTTAATGCCAGGAAACAGGTTCTTTGCATGCTCAATGGTACGAGCTAATTCGTCTTCTAATACCGTTGTAGTGCCGCCACCAATGTACATAGACTCAAATTCATAGCCTAAATCTTTTGCCATCTGCATTTCTTTGCGTAGCGCAATAAAGTACTCACGCGCTTTGTCTTCGCGGAATAAAAAACGGTGAAAAGTACAAAACGAACACAAGGTATGGCAAAACGGAATGTGAGCGTACAGCATGTACTTTTTGCCTTCCACCGGCTTAGGCATGCGGTCGGTCGAAATAGTGTCAAGGCGCAGGTTTTTGTCGACATAATATTGCATCACCCGCTCCATTGAACTGATCATCCAATTGGGCACGGTAATATTCGCTTGGTAAGGTTTAATCAACTCCTGGCTGGCTGATTGAATAATTGAAGACATAAAAAATCCTAATTGAATGAAGCCCTGAGAGCAAACCATTGATAAAAAAGCGCAACGCTAAATACGTATACTGTAAGCAGAGAGTAAAAATACCATCATAGAGACAGCTAAAACGTGAGTTAGCCAATAGATATGCAAACTAACATGGTTGGCGTCAATCAATTGTTAAGCAGATCATGTTTTAGACACTGCTGTTAAGGATTTTTTTCACGACGAGTAAAATGTTATAAATAACGGGGAGATACCTTGTTTTTCCGCCAGTGCTAGGCTTTAACTAGCGAAAATGAAATCATAAATAGACTTGGTTGATTAGGGTAAACCTTGTTGATTAATTGCTTCAGCTCATCCAATGGCAAGCTCTCTTGCGTTGCATGGAACTCAGTGATGTCACCAAATGCCAGCGGTTCCACAGCCAAAATCACGATGTCGCACACTTTTACATGAGTTTCTAATGTAAAGACCTCAACTATACTGCCTGGTTGATAATGGCTTTCACTGCTATCACGTATTGTAATCGTCTTTTGACCCGACTCGACTAATGGCGTCAAAAACTCAAAAAATGTTATTTTTGTCGGTACTGCAAACATATTAATCCCTTCATCAATAAGCGAACGCGATGTAAATGCGCATTATAACCTCGCGCATTCACCAGGACTTTGATCAAAGTAGCGTTTAAATTCACGGCTAAATTGCGCCGTACTTTCATAACCCACCTGGCTAGACACGTCTTTCACTTTCAGCTTTTGTAATTGCAGTAGCTCTCTGGCTTTATTTAAGCGAATTTTCTTCACATATTGAATCGGCGACGATGATGTCACCTCTTTAAAGCAGCGATGAAACGCGGAGGGACTCATATTCACTAAACCCGCTAATGTATCGACCTCGACCGAATCACCATAGTGTTTGTGAATATAACTGAGAGCTTTTTCCACTCTCGACAAGCGGGTATGGCTTAACGACAAAGCATACAGCGGCGCGGCATTTGGCGAATCCAATAGTCGATATAACAACTCGAGCACTAACGCCTCGCCCATCACTTTGGCCTCTAACGGCGACTGTAATGCCTGCAATAACCGAATCACACTGCAGTCCATGTCTTCAGTGCTGTCGGCAATAAAAAAGCCACTCTGGCGCGACTCATTTAAGTCTTTTGGAATTTGATGATGCTCATCCATTAACCTGATGATGTAATTTAGCTGCACTAAGTTAATATCAACCATTAACACTAATACAGGCTCTTCAATGCTAGCAAAGGTTTCGCATTCTACCGGGAGCGGTACGGTCATCACTAATGAATGCTGACGATCATAATCAAAGCTTTGGTCCTCTATATACACACGCTTTTTGCCCTGACCCACAATCAACACTCCCTGGGAATAGCATAATGGCCCTCGAGAAGCATACTGAGAGCCACGAAACATACGTACCCCAGCCAAATGAGTATTATTAACCCCTTCTTTTGGTGCAAGCTGTGCCATTAATGTTGCTATCTCATTCATACCTTCCCCCTTAAAAAACCATTGCATCGATACTACCAAAAAAGCAGTAAAAGGTATTAAAATAATCAATAAACAGTCATAAAATAACAATATAGGTAGAAATAGGCATGAACACGATAGTTCTGTGTATGTTTATTTTGACGAAAAGGATTATCATAACCACATGATTTATTGTTGCTGTTGTGTATCAAAAATCGGTATACACAATAAGCCACTTATTTGTTTCACCGTTAAACCAAAAGGCCCCCATTATGCTTAATTTTGATTATCGTAACCCTACTCATGTTGTTTTCGGTAAAGACCGTATCGCAGAGTTAGACCAACTGGTCCCAGCAAATGCTCGAGTATTAATCACTTACGGTGGCGGCAGCGTACAACGTTTCGGCACACTAGATAAAGTTAAAGCAGCATTAGGTAACCGCACAGTATTTGAATTTGGCGGTATTGAAGCTAACCCTAAGTACGACACACTCGTGAAAGCCGTTGAAGTTGCTCGTAAAGAAAACATCGACTTTTTACTCGCTGTTGGTGGTGGTTCAGTGATGGACGGCACTAAGTTTATTGCCCTGGCAACTCAGTTTGATGGCGATACCACGACATTGCTGCATCACGGCTTCACGCCTGTTCCAGTCGCAAATGATAAGGTTATTCCTCTTGGTGTTATTGCTACCCTGCCAGCTACGGGTTCAGAAATGAATGCCTTTGCTGTCGTCAGTTATCAAGGTGGTAAGTTCCCCGTAAACCACCCATGTGCTTACCCAACATTTGCGATGCTTGATCCTGAACTCACCTTCAGCTTACCAAAAATTCAAGTCGCAAACGGCGTTGTTGATGCGTTTGTACATGTGCTTGAGCAATATGCGACTTACCCAGTTGATGCCCGCGTACAAGACCGCATGGCAGAAGGTATTTTACGTACCCTCATTGAAATTGGTCCAATCACAGTTGAAGAGCCAACAAACTATGATGCTCGTGCAAACTTAATGTGGAGTGCGACATCTGCCCTAAACGGTATGATAGGCACAGGCGTTCCATTAGATTGGTCTACTCACATGATTGGCCATGAGTTAACCGCACTTTTCCATATAGACCATGCACAAACGCTAGCGGTAGTATTGCCATCACTATGGCGTGTGTTGAAAGAACAAAAACACGCTAAGTTAGTGCAATATGCAGCACGCGTTTGGGATATTACTGAAGGTGATGAAGTTAGCCGAGTAGAGCAAGCCATCGACAAAACTGAGGCCTTCTTCAAACAAGTCGGTTTACCAGTGCGTTTACGCGATCATGGTGTCACTCAAGAGCAACTCTCGCTAGTCGTCGATGCATTAGAAGCACACGGCATGACAGCACTGTCTGAAAGCGGCAAAGTCGATTTGGCCACCAGCCGTAAGATTTTAGACATGGCGTGGTAATGAGCTTGTAATCGAAGCAACATTTGGTTGCTTCGACTTAACCTCAACTAAAAAGGGCTTAACAATGACATACATTGTTAAGCCCTTTTTGATTGACCTGTCTTTCTACGCTAATGCGGCGTCACATTTGAAAATAAATTCATTATCACCACACCAATCAGAATAAAGCCCATGCCTACCAGCGCACCTAAATCCAACTTTTGACCGTACATCACCCAAGCTATTAAGGTAATAAGCACAATCCCAAGGCCTGCCCAAGTCGCATAAGCAATACCGACAGGGATCCCTTTTAATGCCAAAGAGAGAAAGTAAAAAGACAACACATAGCCAACAACAACGATGATTGAAGGTGCGATTTTAGTAAATCCATCACTGGCTTTAAGCGCTGAAGTGGCTAACACTTCCGTTAAAATAGCCACACTTAACAATATCCAACTTTTCATTTTTACTTTCTACGCAGACAAAACAGCTGCGAAGTATAAAGGCTAAGTAATAAAAAAACAGCTTTCGATTTTAGAACGATTACTTAACTCTAGACATGGCCAATCGCTACTATTTCTTGTATTTACGTTGACTATCGGTTTATGTTGTTAATATGTTAAATGACATTGCACCTATTTGACGGTGTAATAATACTTAAATGATATTAATGATTGGACTTGGTGGTTAAGTGCAGGGACTTACAGCTGTTTTTCTATTTGCATTGGTATCGATCTATTCGATGCATATGCCTGCAACCGCGGCTAAGTTAACAGCCCAAGAAGAGGCGACACAACAAACCAGCTTAACATTAGAGCAATGTAAAGCCCGTATAAAACAGATTTCCCCTCAAGCCAGCCTGAGCTTTTGCAGCCAACAGCTCAAAATATTAGATATTGATAAATACCCCATCATCGCCGCCAAGTTACAACTTATCTTATATGATATAAACCAAGAGTTAGGTGACAAAGTCGCTGCGGAACAAATGCTTGATGACGTTAAAAATAGCGCTGCTTTTACTCAAAATGTCGAAATTCAATATCTCTGGCTACGTAAGAAAGCCGCTGAAAAACTTTATAGAAAGTCCTATCAAGAAGCTAAAACCTTATTTGAACAAGCTTTTAGCATTGCTAAAGCCCAAGAGTCTGAAATTTGGCTGGCGAAAAGCTATAACGATTTAGCACTAACTGAACAGTATTTGAATCAATATGACAAAGCATTAAGCTACTACCAGAAGAGTTTAGCGATTAAAGAAGCGTTAGGTAATGACTTTTATACTGCGATAACCCTCAACAATCTTGGTTTGATCTATAAAAAGCTCGAAAAATTTAAAGAGTCCCAGCGCTATTTTGAACTATCACTTAAACATTATTTACGCTACACCACTCATAATGTAGATCTTCATGTTATCGGTTATATGTCACATCTCTACGGAAATCTTGCTGAGATATATAATATAAACAATGAATTCAATAAGAAAAATTTCTACAGTAATAAGGTCATCGAAGCATACAACGATAACCTTGTCGGTGACGACAGGCTTTCTGCGTTAATTAATGTCGCGACGATCCATATCAATGCCAATGAATTTACTCCAGCCCTAAATGTCGCCGACACATTATCGGAATATTTAACCCGCGACGACCATTCGTTTCATGATGTAATTTTCTATTTAAAAGCCCAAATAGCCACACATCAAAAAGATGCGACTCAAGCCATAAAATTTATTGAAAGTGCAATGGACTATAGCGACACGAAACAAGACTCATTGCAAAAAATGAACATTTATCACTATGCTAGCGAATTATATTATGACAATGGCCGCCCCTACGAGTCTCTGGTTTATCTAAAGAAATATCAACAGTTACACGAAGCCTTATTGGAAAAAAAATACAGTGAGAACATTACAGTCATTCAAAGCGACATAGAGAATGAACGCGTGCAACGAGCATTAGCAGAAGAGCAAGTTGCCAGTCAGCAGAAGAGCCAAAAAATAGATAAGCTACTTAATTTAATCCTTGGCATTACCAGTATTGGCTTGTTAATTGGCTTTATTGTGAGCTTTTATATTTATAGAAAACGTAAAACCCAGCAGCATTTAATGACCATAATCGAGTCGCATAAACAGCAATTATTTTTATTATCTAATGACGATATAACAGAACAAGACGACACCCAACAGCAGGCAACTTTGCCATTGTCACCGTCAGAATTAACGGCTTCATTTGCTGAGTTATTAGTGAATACGATGATTGATTGCATCAGTATTTGGGAGAAAAGCACTAAAACGAATAAAGTAGAATTAGCCGACAGAAGCCAAATTTGGACGATATCTATCGATTCCGGCCGTCTAAGAACACGCTCTTTAGATAAATACCTACACGTAAAAAAATTACCTGATAATCCACGGTGGCGTAATGTGGTTAAAACCTGTCACTTCATCTTGTCTGAGTGCAACTTGTCTAACGATGATAGAACATTATTGACCTCGCACCTTGACCAAATTATGCAAGTGATCAAGAGCGAGTCTTTAGGCGTAACGTAATTGACTAATTTTGCGGCTTACCCACCTTTTTTAAGTAATGGTTGCTGTAGTTTTATCTCGCGAACACTGTCTCTTACTACTGGCTTAAGTACATTTTTATACACACAACTAAACGTTAATCCTTCAGTCAATCGGTAATCACTTTGTTGTGCTGTCGCAGGATTAATCCCCACTAAAAAGCTATTAGGTGCAATAAACTTAGGCATTAGATTATTATTTTGATCTTTGATATTAATCGAAGCATAAGCATTACACATCGACACAGCCACAAGCCCTGCAATATTGATTCGATTTGTTACGCTATTAAGATCGGGTGAATTAACATTATTGTCTTGTAGCTTCGTGAATGGGTCTATCACGCCATGAAAGCCCCCTAAATCATCTATTTCGACTTCCGGTTGCAGAAGCTGACGAGTGTTCATCGATTGTGACGCAGCAACATGATCATTATGTAATGTCAGTTGTTTACTCATCATCCATTTTTCAATATCAAAGTACTGAGCACGATAATGATACTGTTTAATCATATCCATCTCGCTCAGTTCAAAAGTGATTTCGGTTTTAATCGCGGCACTGACAGGCGTGAGTTCATTAAATGCAAGTTGGTGCGCAGATGCGCTACCAGCACAACTAAGCAGAGTGACTAGGGGTAATACGTATTTCATAAAATATCCTTTTTAGAATGAATGCATCAACTTAGACGCTATGCATTTCCATTTTTATAGTCCACTAAATACTAGGGTAAATTTGGGTAAAACACAAAACACCCCCTTTTTAACCCTCTAACTTTGCTGACTTTTTTATCTTAACTGTTAGTTTTAAATCAGCTTAAGTCATTAAGCATGCTTCAACATTTTACTAACCAGAATAAGGAAAGTCAGGATGAGTATACTCAAAAAAACATTAATCAGTATGTGTCTAATGAGTGCATCAACAATAGTTTGTGCAACCCCAATAACCGCTAACGTCACAGCAGATAACGATTTCATTGTGGTACATTCACCAGGTAATGGTAGTACACCTACAGTGGTTTACCGTGGGGCCAATGGCAGTAATTGGAAAAAGATAGAATCATTCAAGTTTGATATCGACAACTCAGCACAATCACTAGAAACCTGTTCAGTGAGTGTTATTGCGTGGGGGGATGGTGCAGTATCCCAAGGTATGGCAGCCATCTTTAAGGGTGATAATACTATTTATACAGGCTCTGGGCACTTTAAGGCATATCAATCAACGACTCCATCATCCGGTTGGGCACAAACTGGAGGGCCTAATGCAAGTCAAATTAATGCATTAATTGCAGGTTCTTTAGCTAATGGCCAATCGCCTTACCTGTTGCCTGGTTCTGTCGCGGGAGGCACCTCACCCTGGGGAACCATGAACTTCCCTCTCGCCAGTAATGTTAATGCGAATAATTTCCGCTGGGCTTGGTCGACAAGTAATTTAGCCAAAAAAACCTATTCTGTATTCACCGCAGCCTGTGGGGATATCGTTGACGCTGGTGCAGTCCATATGCCTGGAGAACACTTCCAATGTTATGGCGTGCAGAAAGGAGATGCCCTTCGCGAAGAAACTATTATGATAGAAGATCAGTTTGGTAAAACGCGTGCAGTTTTGGGTAAGCCAGTATTGTTATGTAACCCTTCAAGCAAGATCCACAACGACAAGATGTATAAAGTTCAAAATGAAAAGCGCCATATGGTTTGTTATGACTTAATCAAGCACAGCAAAGTGGAAAACTACAATCTAGAAATCAACAACCAGTTTGCACCTGATCAGATAGTCAATGATCAACGTGAGTTGTTCTGTGTTCCTTCGAGTAAAAAACACTTAAAGCCAGTAAAACCAGGAAAACCCGGTAAGCCGTTCCCAAGAGAAATGAAAAGAGCAGAAATAAAACCATTAAAGCAGCTATAAACCTAAATTGATAAAGGGTTATACATAGTCAGTGAGTCCCCTCACTGACTATTTTTTATTGGTGAAAAATAACAAAAATACAAAATATGTTCTTGCGCATAGAAATCTACACGCCCATCTCAACCGCTTTTTTAGGAGTAAAGCTACTGCCTACTGATGCGATAATCACCAAGCCAATGGCGGACCATTGTAATAAGGTCAATTGCTCACTTAAAATAATAAAGCCTGCCAATGCCGCAATCGCAGGCTCTAAACTCATTAGCACGCTAAAGGCTTGAGTAGGCATATTACGCAGCGCCACCATTTCTAATGAATATGGCAACGCACTTGATAATACTCCCACTAATAAACCAAGCGGTAAGACTTCCCAACTGATTAACGCTAAACCTTGGCTAACGGCGCCTACAGGCACTAACACAACAGCTGCCACCGTCATCCCGAGTGCAACCGTAATACCACCAGATGCCTGTTTACCAGTGCGAGTACCAAATAAAATATACCCAGCCCAACAAGCACCGGCAGCCAGTGCCATTAATGCACCAACGACATCAAGCCCTTGCGTACTAGACAAACTGGGCATAAGCAGCAAAATACCCGCAATAGCACAGGCAACCCAAAACAAATCACTTTTACGCTTTGAGCCAAATAATGCCACAGCTAAAGGGCCGGTAAATTCTAGGGCGACGGCAATCCCAAGGGGAATACGTTCAATTGAGAGATAGAATAAAATATTCATCCCGCCCAGGCACAGCCCATAAATAATAATGCTTTGCCAATCTCGGCCTTGAGGTAACGCACGCCAAGGACGGAACACCAACCACAATACGGCCGCGGCAAAACCTAAACGTAACGCCGTAGTGCCTTCTGGCCCCACGATAGGAAAAAGTTGTTTTGCTAAAGAAGCACCAGATTGAATCGTTACCATTGCCAACAACACACTGCCGACAGCAGTAAGAAGTACACGATTGATTTGCATAGAAAAAACCTAAAGATGAAAAACGCAATAACGGCATTCTACATGAGCACGTTAAAACCGAGCAGTATTAAATATCAACATGCACAGAAGTCATACCATTAAGCAATTAATCCTATGCCTGTGCGATGCTTTTTATAAAGTCGATTTTGCTGTTCGTGGTTGCACCATTATTGTCATAACCACAGATATGATAACCACTGGCAATAAGCATATGTAACATGTTGGGAAACTGATTCATGGACTTAACTTTAATCGCTTTAAAGCCATGGATAACAGCCCAAGACTCTTGCAACTGGCGTAATTGAGAGGCGACTTTCATTTCTCGGTGTTGTGGTGCAACACCGCCAAGCCAACTGTAAAACTCATCATGATTGAGCGAGTAGCCCACTTTAAAACCTATGGGCGTTGTATCGCATTTAGCCACTAAAATTAACGCGTTTTTACCCGTAAGACGCTCGGCTATTGAGGTTGCCGTGATGCTATTGTCAAACTCAGGCACTAATCTAAGTACCGCGACAATATCGTCTACCGTACCTTCAACAAACTGATAAGCCATAATGCCCTCTCTTTAATTCACCAACCAACTATGTAATAACCGACCAGGCATAACGGCAAACGTGCCCGCAACGATTAACCCACCACAATACAAAATAATCATGCTGCGCTTATGACCATTAACATTACCTTTTTTAATATCTATACCCAAACAACCTGAAGATGCTCGATTTCAGCAAGAATTTACACGCGTTTAGGCAAGGCATTTATTGCGGGGAATGGTTGTTCCCTTTCCAAAATCAATAACACAGCATAAACGCGTGTAAAACTTGCCCTTTGGGAGTTTCACCGTGTTTCCACTACGTTGTTGCGCTAATTTATAAGGTGCCTACATTACCGCATTAACGCGCCTAGTATTGAAAACACGGTGAAGCTCTGAAACACGTATCTTCAAGTTGATTGGGTATAAATACCCTGCAGGTACCGCGTAAAGTGTCAGTAAACTGAGTAAATGAATATAACCAAAATGATTAAAAAATAACGTACCTAATTGTGCTGGCATCAATAAAGACACAATGGCAGTAAACAACATTAATAGCATATAAATTTTGCCTAATGCTTTATGTCTAGGTGTACCTTTTCGAACCATCAGCAATTAGGTACCAATGAAAAATGCTGGAACGACTGTAACTAAATGTAGATAAGATAAGTGACTGTAATCCATATATTACTCTCTGTTAACAACACTAATGCTTGTTAAATTTATGCGTAATACTATACCGCGCGGTCATCATGATGCGGTTAACATTAATCCCAACATACCAAGACAAAAACCAAAAACAGCTCCCATTGGCGGTGCCCAACGTTTTGCTAATTTTACCTGAGGAGCTAAATCTTGAAATATGGAGTAAAGAATGCCGCCCGAGGCGAAAAGCATCACAGCTGAAATAATTTGTGGGGATTCTGATAACCACAAATAACCACACATTGCAGCGATAGGGCCTAACACAGCCATCAAACAAAACATGATTATAATTTTTTGAGGCTGATATGCAGAAGAGGCATTTAATTCTCGGTAGGCATTAAACCCTTCCGGCACATTCTGTAACGCGATTAACGCCGCCAGTAAAAATGCAGTGTTGCTTCCGGTTGCGAAAGCCGCACCTAGCGCGATAGATTCAGGAATAAAATCTGACAGCATTGCAGCAAGTTGAGTGGCAGGGGTATCAATTTTATTAAGGTAAATATCAAGGGCCATGAAGCTAAGCCCGCCGACCATAAACCAAATGCATGCAGCTAATGGATTAAGATGTGCGAGCCCTTCTGGCACCAACACTAAAGCAACAGCAGATAATAATGCTCCACCTCCAAATGCCATGACACTGTGCCTGAACTCTTGTTCAATCCACTCATTACCTACTTTTTCAAAGCGGGCAATAAAGGCGCCTAAAGGCATAGCCAAACCAGCAAGCAATGTTGATGCTATAACGGTTAGCAGCAAAGACATGATTTAATCCTTTAAAGCGTAAAAAGCTGTTATAACCAACAATAACAGGTCATCACCATGAAATAATGAGACTATTTCTGGAGATGACAAACATAATGAACATCTTAATCACTTTGGCTAGGTTATATGTTTATTATTTACCCAGCGCTTGATGAAATGCCTTAATAAAGCCATCATAATCTTCAATTTGCGGCATATGACCTAACCCTTCAAGCTCGATTAAGGTTGAACCTTTAATTAACTTATGAGCATTAACGCCAAGCTTTTTGTAATCACCTAAGGTTCTGGTTACGCCTTCTTTTAACCAACCACGACCAGGTCCGGTTTGATCTCGAGTGCCTATAATGAGTACCGTTTCATTCGTTATTTGCGAAAATCTATCGACAACGTTTTCTGAGAATATTGGCCCATAAGTGAGGGCATTATTCCAAGCAACAATAGGCCAATCATCGCCTGCTAACATCCCTTGCATGGGTACTAATAATTTCTCGTATTCATCAGACCATTTACCGTCGTAATAATTGGCTTTTTGGTAGTTTCTTGCTTTATCAACGCTTGCGGCTAGCTCATTTTTATAGAAAAAGTTAACGTCTTTAAATTGCACATATCGACTGTAATCTTCTAAGCCGATAGGGTTAATCAAAATGAGCTTATTAACTGCGCTTGGGTAATTAACCGCAAATGTTGTCGCTAACATGCCGCCCATAGAGTGGCCTACAAGATCAAACGTGTTGATGTGTAAGCTGTCTAATAACGATTTAGTATTTAAGGCTAATTGACCAAAACTGTATTGATAAAACTCAGGCTTGGTTGATTTACCAAAGCCAATTTGATCAGGAATAATCACTCTGTAGCCATTAGCTAATAGATCGTTTGCAACCTGTTCCCAGTAGTAGCCGGAAAAGTTTTTGCCATGTAACAGCACGATCACTTTCTTTGCGTCTTTAGCGCCCACATCCATATAGCGCATCGCTAAATCTTTGCTTTGTGAGTTAAAATTAAACGTCTGCACTTCAAATGGATAGTCAAATCCGTCCAACTCTTTATTGTATTTAACAGGTTCTGCGGCAAATACAGGTGCTAACACCGTAAATAGGCTCAATAATACTAAATAAAAACGCTTCATCTTTATCTCACTCAAAGAAATAATACATCAATAAAAACTCAAAGTAGCAGTCACTTACATCTATTACAACATCGTTTTATTCATCTGTTGAACTACATTTCTTGGCGAACTTGGCCATAAGCTAACATTGCAAATAAGCCGGTACCGCCAATAATGTTACCCAATAACGTAGGACCAATATGATGAGACCATGCCGTGAAAAAACTTAACTCGCCATTGAGCACTAAGGTAAATATTTCATTAGAGCCCGCAATAACATGAGTAAACTCGCCTGCGGCAATTAACCAGGTAAACATGATTATCACCAGCAACTCAGACCCTTTTGCAGAAGGGAGCATCCACACCAAGGCAGCAATAAAAAATCCAGCCGGAATACCACGCAATAACGATTCGGATGGCGTTAGCTCCGCCACATGGCGCGATATCTGTAATATCGCGCTAAATATATCTTCCGTTAATATTCCACCATGCACCACCATAGCAGCAGTAAAAAATGTGCCGACAAAATTAGCCCCTAGCACCACAGTCCATAAACGCGCAGTGCACGCTAGGCTTTGTTTAGAAGGGTTTGCCAGTAACGGTAAAATCACGGTAATGGTATTTTCGGTAAATAATTGCAGCCTGGCTAAAATCACCAATACAAAACCAAAGGTATAACCCAGGCTTTCAATCAACGATAGATAAGGATGATCGCTACCAAGATTGCTACGAATAACCGCTTCTGCTAATACCGAAGATGAAATACCGATACCGGCAGCAATACCTGACCACCATAAAGACAGCATCGGCCGCTCTAATTCTTCTTGCCCTTCCCTGAGTATGATTGAGTACACGGTTAACGAAGAAAGGCTGCTATTTTCAGCCACGGCTTCACGCTCGGAGTCAGTTAAGGCGATTTCTGATGCGGTAGCTTCGTGCTCCCGCGTTTCGCGTTTAACCGCTTTGTGGTTAGAGTGCATATTCGACGTTGCCGCAAGGGGCTTATCAGATTGAGTGGGTCCATTTTGTGTCATATTGCTATCCTTTTCGGCGATAAACGTAAGACTTGCTGAACGTTCAATGTTGTTCTATCCGCTAAGTCCAACAGGTGCTGCGATGGCGCTTAATTCACATTTTTAGGTAATAAGTTGTAAGCATTCCTGACAGTATCATAACCATATTGCCGCTCTAACTTACGGACTATAAAGTGGCCTCTGGCCATGTCTTGAAAATGATCAATAAACAAAGTATTAATGATGGCTCCACCCGCGGCGCCAATGGCTGGTATGGCTTGAGCAGCGGCTTTTTGGGTGACTTGCACGCCAAATTTTTCAGCGATATTACTGACGAGTTTAACGAGAAGAGGCGCCGCTTCGTCTGTTACGCCTTTTTTAACCATAAACTCAGCCGCTTCTGACACCGATTTAGCCAGAGCAGCTCTTACCGCAAAATAACCTGATTCACTGCTGTCGTCTAAATCGCTCGCGCCGCCTAAAGCAAACACTTCTAGACAAGCCATTTTAGTGTCTAACGAGGTAATTAATTCACCTTCACTGCGGGCAATATCGGCAATAGATCGCAACATAATAGAAGTTGAAACCGGAAGTTCAACTGCAATCGCAGCTAAACCAAAAAAACCACCCATACCACCACTCACCGCAACACCCAGTTTATGCCAGCGATTAGATGACGCTTCTCCAGGAATGTCTTTCATCGTAAAAATAGCGGCTTCAGAGGCTTTCATTAACGACTTTTCAGTCACTTTAGCGATATTTCTATTCCAGTTGTCTGGCAATAACGCTAAGCCCTTTTCAATCGGCGTGCCGATAAAATTCGTTATTTTAACCGCCAAGCCAGGGTTTTCTAATAATGATTTGGCCATTGCCAACTCTTTTTGATGTGACGCTGAAATATTCACTTATTCCCCTTAGCAATAAATCAATTCACTCCAACAGAGCTTTCCCTGACCAACTTTACACACCCAAACGCATTAGAAGCATAAGCTATCTGACAACTTCAATTTTAACCTCAATGACCCCTGCCGAAATATTGCCGATACTACTGAATGCCGATTTGGAGAGGTCGATAATCCGCCCTTTTACAAAAGGACCGCGATCATTAATATTAACGATAACACTTTTACCATTGGCAGTATTCGTGACTTTAACATGCGCACCAAAGGGTAACGTTTTATGGGCAGCAGTTTTAAGGTTGTGTTGGTATAAATCGCCATTGGCGGTTTTATTATTTTGATGACGATCTGAATAATATGAAGCTTGACCGTACTCAGTAAAACCTATTCGATCACCACTATCTGACTGGATTGTAGAACAGCCAACCAGAAGTAATGAAAATAAAGATAGGAGTAATATTCGAGAAATGGTAACCATGTTTTATCTTATTGTGTGTTCACATAACGAGCCAACGCTATCACTCGCTTTGTCGTGTCATTATGTGATGAACAGTAACCGACTTTGAATAGTGATTCAAATTAAACTCTTCATGAGACTTATACTGATACCCCAATAAAAAACACCTTGCGAGTTAGCCCCACAAGGTGTTTTAGATTAACAATAGTCTGGTGAATTCACACCGCTACAGCTGAGTTACTCTTTGTATTTTAGGGTGCCATCGGCTTTGATTTCGTCGTACCACAAATTGTGGTGCTGCGAAGCCCAGTTTTCGTCACAATAGCCCGATACCATACACTCCATACCGCCTTCGCTGAGTACAGTCGCCATCCAAATGTGCACGATGGTAAACGCAATTAAAATAACTGCACTCACCCCATGTACAAGTAAAGCGATCATAGATAACTCGCGTGGCAAGTCGAGCGTAGGGAACACTAGCATGACCCCTGTTGCGCTAATGCTAAGACCAAAAATAGCTAAGGTCCAGAACCACATTTTTTCACCCGCGTTAGCAAAACCACTGTCTGGGTGTTTGCCTTTAAACGGGCCAAAGTTAATGTAGCCACCGACCACTAAAAACCATTTAAAATCGTACATTTTAAAGGTTTGTAACGGCATCCACTTGATTACACATAATAGCCAAGACACCATAAAAATAGGTCCAGACCAGTCATGGGTAAACTTACAGAAGGCGATAATACCTGCCCAAATGCCGTCACCGACATAAGGAGCAAGGAAATGCCGCCCAAGCATAATGACCAAACCCGTTAACATAAGCGTTAGGCAAGAGATTGCCATAACCCAATGCAACCAGAGGTCAGCTTTGCTCCAACGAAGTACCATTTTACCTGAAAAGCCTTTACTCAGTTTGGATGGACCATTAACGAAGTAAAACACTAAAAAGGCAGCAAAAACGCCGACTATAGCTAAGCCTAGTGCGGGTTTTAAGTAAGTATTTCGTAGTATCTTACCTTCATTGCCTGCGACATTGATAAGTACATCAGCATCTAAGCCTTTGTCTGTACTGTATCCCGGTTCGCCGGCTTTAACTGCGCGCCAGAGATCTGCATCGCTGGTTTTAGACTTTGCTTGTTGTTGGCTAGATTGTTCATCCGCGGCATACACCGGTGATGTAACCAACCCCAATCCCATACACAGAACCAACAGAGCAAACATCCTGCGCAGTGATTTGTTTAACGTTAAAGTTAACATTGTCACTCCTTATATGGCTGCGAACTTAATCGCAGCACATGCTCTGGTTAGATCATTTCGCCGGTTTTAGGGTTGTAGCCCCAAATCACATTTGGATTACCGCGTGATGCCATACGTTGACGGTAAATGTCAGACACAATGCCTGCATCGCCCGCAAGTAACGCTTTGGTTGAACACAACTCGGCACACATAGGTAATTTACCTTCTGCGATACGGTTAGAACCGTATTTGAGGCGCTCTGCTTCTGAATGATCTTCTTCAGGGCCACCTGCACAGAAAGTACATTTATCCATTTTGCCACGGCTACCAAATGCAGTCTTTTTAGGGAACTGCGGTGCACCAAACGGACAAGCATAGAAACAGTAACCACAACCGATACAAGTATCTTTGTTGTGTAGCACTATGCCGTCTTCGGTACGGTAGAAACAGTCTGCAGGGCATACTGCCATACAAGGTGCGTCGGTACAGTGCATACACGCCACTGATATTGATGCTTCTCCTGGTTCACCATCGTGAAGGGTCACCACGCGGCGACGTTGAATACCCCACTCTAAAGCAGAGTCGTTCTCGTTTTTACAAGCTGTGACGCAACCGTTACACTCGATGCAGCGTTTGGTGTCACACAGAAATTTCATGACTGCCATAATGGCTTATCTCCTCATCAAGTGTTTAGGCTTTGCTGATCTGACACAAGCTAGACTTAGCCTCTTGCATCTGAGTCACAATGTCATAGCCATAGGTCATTACGGTGTTAGCGGATTCGCCAATTACGTAAGGTACTGTGCCTTCTGGGTAGTTTTTCTCTAGGCTCTTGCCTTCAAATACACCCGCAAAGTGGTACGGCATAAAACATTCGCCAGCAATAACACGTGGTGTCACCATTGCTTTAACGGTAATTTTTGCCCCTTCTGGACTGTGAACAAACACGTCATCACCATCACGTAAACCGCGATCTGCAGCATCTGCTGGGTTGATCTCGATAAACATTTCTTGCTGTAGTTCTGCAAGCCATGGGTTACAACGTGACTCTTCACCACCACCTTCGTACTCAACCAAACGTCCGGTTGTAACGGCAAGTGGATAGTCGGTAGCAAAATCCTTATCTTGAATGGTTTTATAAAGTGTTGGTAGGCGCGCCACCATACGGTCTTCATACGTTGGGTACTTAGCCACCAAGTCACGACGAGGGGTGTACAGTGGTTCGCGGTGTAATGGAATGTCATCAGGGAAGTTCCATACGATACAACGCGCTTTAGCGTTACCGTAAGGGATACAACCATGCTTAATTGCCACACGTTGAATACCACCAGAAATATCAGTTTTCCAGTTTTGTCCTTCTGCTTTAACTTTTTCTTCAGCAGTTAGATCGTCCCACCAGCCAAGCTGTTTAAGCATGTCGGCAGTAAACTCTGGGTAACCGTCTTGAATTTCAGATCCTTTCGAGAAAGAGCCTTCAGCAAGAATGTTATTGCCTTCATGTTCCACACCATAACGCGCGCGGAAGTTACCACCACCGTCTTTAACTTCACGTCCGGTACGATACAAAATTTGTGTACCTGGATGTTTGTTTTCTGGTGTGCCCCAACATGGCCAAGGTAAACCATAGGTTTCGCCTTTAGCTGGGCCGCCGGGCGCTTCAAGTGAGTTAACGTCGAAAGTACCCCAGTTTTCTTGGTGCATTTTCAAACGCTCTGGACTTTGACCTGTGTAACCAATGGTCCACATACCCGTGTTAAACTCGCGAGTGATATCTTCAATCAATGGTTCTTCGCCATTGACTTTAATGTGTTTACAGAATTGTTCTGCAACGCCCCATTTTTTGGCCAATTTATACATGATGATATGATCAGGTAATGACTCAAATAATGGTTCGATAACTTGCGAACGCCACTGCAGTGAACGGTTAGACGCAGACACTGAACCATAGGTTTCAAACTGCGTTGATGCTGGTAATAAATACACCCCATCTTGGCGTTCGTGCATCACACCGGCCATGGTTGGGAATGGATCGACAACCACAATTGTATCCATTTTGTTGAGTGCTTCTCGCACTTCACGGCCACGGGTTTCGGTGTTAACTGACTGTCCCCAAAAGAAGCCCAGACGAATATTGTCTTTCTGCGCAATCTTGGTTTTGTCTTCTAACACGCCATCGTGCCAACGTGAACAAGGAATACCTGCTGAGGTTTGTGGGTCTTGACCTAAGTATTGAGCTTGGTCGAAACGACTTTTAATCCAGCTCGGTTCTAAGTCCCATACATTGGCCCAATGGTCCCATGCACCTGACGTTAAACCGTAATAGCCTGGTAAGTTATCAAACAACAAGCCAAAGTCTGTTGCACCCTGTACGTTATCGTGACCACGGAAAATGTTTGTTCCGCCGCCTTCGATACCCATGTTGCCAAGGGCTAGCTGTAAAATACAGTAAGCGCGGGTGTTAGCATTACCAATGTGATGCTGAGTACCGCCCATACACCATACAATGGTGCCTGGCTTAGTTTCAGCCATCATTTTAGCGACGCGATACATTTGTTCTTTTGGCACGCCAGCAACATGTTCAACTTCTTCTGGAGTGTATTTCTTCACTTCTTCTTTAATACGTTCCATGCCGTATACACGTTGAGAAATGAATGAATCATCCTGCCAGCCGTTTTCGAAAATATGCCATAACAAACCATAAATAAATGGAATGTCAGTACCTGGACGAATATGGACATATTCATCAGATTTAGCCGCTGTACGGGTAAAGCGAGGGTCAACGACAATGATTTTAGCGCCGCGCTCTTTACCAATTAAAATGTGTTGCATCGCCACTGGGTGAGCTTCACATGGATTAGAACCAATAAACATCATGCACTTTGAGTTGCGCATGTCATTAAACGAGTTAGTTTGCGCACCGTAGCCCCAAGTGTTTGCAACACCGGCTACCGTGGTAGAGTGACAAATACGAGCAGAGTGATCGACGTTGTTAGTGCCCCACATTGCTGCTAATTTGCGATACATATAAGCTTGTTCGTTTGAAAATTTAGCACTACCCATAAAGTAAACAGAATCAGGACCAGACTCTTGACGAATCGACTCCATTTTGTCGCCTACTTCATTGATGGCTTGATCCCATGATAGACGCTTCCATTTACCACCTTCTAGCTTCATTGGGTATTTTAAGCGTTTTTCACCATGACCATGCTCACGTAATGCAGCACCTTTAGCACAGTGTCCACCTTGGTTAAATGGATGGTCAAACGCAGGCTCTTGCCCTGTCCACACCCCATTTTGTACTTCAGCATAAACACCACAACCAACAGAACAATGCGAACAAATTGTTCTTTTGACTTCTGTAGGCGCGTTATGTGGTACATCTTTGGCTTCTGCTTTACGCATCATACCTGCACCAAGCATTGATGCTGCGGCAATACCACCGGTCGCCAAACTGGCAGACTTTAGGAATTGACGTCGGTTAAGACCTAAGCCGGACGTTGTTTTAGTCTCGACTGTGTCTGATTTGCGGGTTAATCGCATCACACACTCTCCTTTTGTTATTTACTTAACGAGGCATAGTAGTTACGGATATGCTCTGTTTCGCGATAGTTATTGCCCGTAGGCTCTTGTGTAGACGGTTTAGTCACTTGGGCAAGCGCGGGTGCACTCACACTAGCAACAGCACCTGCCGCACTGCCGAGCGCAAGTGCTTTTAACACTTGGCGACGACCCATGTCGGAAGCTTGCTTTTTCATATGGTCTCCTTGTTGATAAAAAGATGAGGCTAGTTACTGCCACCATCCGGTTTAGTTAATTTGCACAATCTCGTCTTCAACCGGCTCAAGGTCAGCACTACCTGGACAGTTCACCGGAATGTTTAAACTCAGTTGTTCAAATTCATTCGCTTCTGCCTTAAAAAAGGCAAGAGCAAGTTGCGCAACCGCAACGTAAAAATGGGCACTAGGCGTTTTGGCTAAATTTTCACAAAAACGAATAATCCAGCTACTAATATGGCGTTGATAAAACGCTAATTGTCGGTAACTAGGTGCTTCTAAAATAAGGCAGCCCATCACTTCGCATAATGCGGCGACATGATCTTCAGGCTCTTTAACGTTCTCTTCACGTTCAAACCCTAGTTGCATTAAGTCACTGCGCAATGCCGCTAAAGGTTTATCCATAAGTGAACCGGTCATAAACCAACTGCCATAAGGCATAATTTCACCGCTGCCGACGCCCAGGAAAATGGAAAAATATTCATCTTCTAGGGTATCTGTATCACTTTTTTGTGCTGCTTGCTTCAATGCTATCCAGGCATCGCTCATGGCGTTGCCTTCTTCGACTTCTATGTCTAAATCAGCTAAAAATTGCAATAACTCGGCACTCGGCTGGCGGCGCATTAGCGCGGCCAACAACTGATATATATCAGCTCTTAATTGGTCGTTTTCGCTTATTTGTCTCACTGTTTCTGTCATAGCAGATCTCTTATCGCAATTGCTTTTCTGGATCGTCAAGGATGTCTTCAAACATGTCTTTTACACGGCAATCGCCACACATTTTCAAACGCTCTATATTGGCGCTAAACGCACTGTGCGCGCCGACCATTTCGACCATTTTATGTATCATTGATTGGGTGGCAAACTCGCTACCGCAACGGATACACTCAAATGGTGGTTCTTCTTTTAGTATTTGGATTTGCTGACGCTGTTGTGGATTGAAGTTTATTTGTGGAATTAGACTAATGACCTTTTCCGGACACGCTGCTTCACACAAACCACATTGCACGCAGTCTTGCTCTGTGAATTTAAGTGCTGGTGTATCTCCACCATCTTTTAATGCTTGGGTAGGACATGTTGCAACGCACGACATACACAAGGTGCATTTATCGCTATTAATACTCACCATTCCGTAAGGAATGTTCGCCAGAGGCATCACGTTAACAACCGCGGCGGCCTGGCTATTTAGATGGTCAATCGCTTGAAACAATAAACTGCGTTTGGCATTACTTGTTGGGGCAATATCCGCCTGATTAACAACCATTGGCATAATCACTGGCCATGCTAGGCTGATGGTTAATGCTGGCTCTAAATCTTTTAGATCTTCAGGGCTAATTAAGCGAATACGCTGTGGCTGTCCCATTTCATCTAAAATACGGTTGGCTAATGCCAATTCACCTTTGAGCATTTGCGTCAGTGTGGGAGCTGTAGCAGGGGTATTTAAAATCAACACTTCCCGAGCACCATAGGCTAACGTTGTCATCCAATGATCAATACTGGCTACGGTGATTTCTTCCATTGCCACAGGTAACACATCGCCGCTTAACTCGTCGCTAATAAACTGAGCACCAGCTTCATTGTCGTGAAATAACACCACGGGTGCGGTTTGCGCTTGTTGACGGTAACGACTAACTAACTTTTCAAGATAGGCATGCAAAGATTTTGGCGTAGGTAAATCATAACTTAATGCCCCTGTTGGGCATGCATTGGTACAACTGCCTGCGCCATGGCAAAGGTAAGGGTCGATTTCAATTTTTTGCGCTACGCTACTAATCGCATCAGCAGGGCAAAAGTTTAAGCATCGGTTACAGCCATTTAAGCCATGTTTGTTATGCGCACAAATATCGTGATTAACTTTAACGTATCGTGGTTTATCAAACTGGCCGACTAAATCGGGGATTTGCTCAAGGGCATCTGCCAGTAATGCTTTGTCTTGGCCTACATAAAAATACCCAGGAGGCAGCATTTCTAAATTAATACTTGGGCTGTGACTTAGGTCTAGTACGATATCAAAGTGTGCTTGACGAATCGCCACCACACTGAGCTCGCTGATGCCATTATCACCTTCAACTTTTACCTGAAACTGACCTAAAAAGCCTTTAATACTGACTAATTTGTTGTAGTAGCTTTCAACTTGCGTGGCTGCATTCATTACCGCTTCAAGGTGTGCTTCATCCTGGCTAGTAATCGCTTCATTGGCCAAAATGACACAACTGTTCATGGTGGACAATTTGTCCGCCGCTAAACGGGCAAGATCTTCTGGGCCAATGACTAATACATTACCTTGAGTGGTATAGCTGACTGTTGGCGGGATCAGATTTTGTAAAATCTGGGTATTCGCCATTACCTGTTGCCGAGCTTGTTTCAGCATAGGCTGGTTTTTTATTATGCTCATTGCGTTCCTAATATCGGTTTTTGTCTCTGGTTAATCACCCAGGCTCACGGTGCAATTAACACTTTTTATTTATATCAACTCATCAAATCGACTGACTGCATACCCGATAACATATCAATATCATATCGGCTTAATACGGTCTGTTAGCCTTTAGCCTCATCACTGGCAAAGGCGGGCTCAAGTAGGTCATCATCCTGTACTTGGGCGTTAGCCGATAACGTTTCAGATTGTTGCGTAATCGCTAACGACTCATCAACTTCTGTAAATTCTGTTTCACTGCTTATGTCGGTTGTTACTGTTTCAACATCACTACCCATCTCGGTTTCAGAGTCTGCAAGTAACTCATCTTCTTCAGGATCTGTTTTTTCTACCACGTAACGAAACACTTTACTGGCCAACTCTGCTGACACTTCAGCAGACAAAATGGGTTGATTGGTGTAATCGAGTGCATATTCTAATAAGCCATCGATATGGCCGTATTGTGGTTGCTTCCATAAAGCACGCAGTGCTGCAGCCTTGGCGGTTGGATCGACATTTTTAGCCATAAACCGGGCAAAACTGCCGCCCACTTCAATGGTACTTGGGTCGGGTAACGGCTCTTCTTCAGGGCTAACATCCGTTAGTCCATCATCCAGTTCTGTTTGGGCTGTGGCGTCAGGTTGCTGTGTAAGCTCAAGCGACTCACTTGCAGTATCAAGCTCTTGCTGCTCTGCTTCTGCAGCCACTCGCTGGCGACGTAATTCCCAGCGACTCAATAATCCGTCTTGGCTGCTCATTGCATATTCCCAGAACGGTTGGCACTTGGACCTTCATTTTTACGGCGATTGACATGCTTACGACGATGAGCGCTAATTTCTACTTCACCATGGCGAGTAATGAATGCTTCAATCCAACAGGCAATCGCGCTAGGCATCGGAATGTTCAACACTGGCGTGTCTGACTCTAAGCAGCCAGCACTGACGTGTTGATCAGCAGAAATAATCGCGGGTATCCATGTACCATCACTGAGCTCATCGCACACTATGTACAACGTTGGGTTATCCATATCGAGATTAATGCGGTAGCTACCACGTTGATCTTTATAGAGTTCAAGTGGAATGAGCACGGCATTGTCGGGCTTAGGTTGGGTTGCTGGCACCATGTGCTCAAGCTCCCAGCGAACCGATGTCCAGCGCCCTGTTTGCACTTGCACTTTTTTAAGTGACACATACATTGGCCATATCTTATCGGTATGTTGCATATTGATGCTGACCTCAGGCTACATAAGCCACGTGTGATTAAATTGCTATACTTAGGTAGAGCAAAAATGATGCCAACTAAAAAGTAAAATTAACTTTGAACTTGATCTCAATTTACCTATTAACAATAGGACATTATGTCCACACCGCAATAGCAACTGGGACATTAATACGCGTTAAAAGTATTGATTTGTTGAAGATTTGCGCTAGATCACGCTTAGGTAAGATGTTTTCAGTTTAGGGAATAATAATTGCTATGCTAATTAACCGATGAGGTAACCCAATGAGGCGATCGCATCTATAAAATACACTTTAAGAGGCTCACTTATGACCCAATCTGCTTCGGCAATGTCCTCAGCCCGCAAGCCCGTAAAATTTGTCAAAACAGCCACACAAGTACCTTTAACTATTGCGGTTAAAGCGGTGGATGACCAAGGTGTTGTGGTCGATAAATTTGTCGCCTGTGAACGCCCGCTAACAGTGTATTTAAATTGGCGCCCAATAGTAACCTTAATGACATTAGGCGCAAAACCCGAGTCATTGACCATTGGTTATCTTAAAAACCAAGGGTTTATTAGCGACTTAAGCTTATTAGAGTCTGTGATTGTTGATTGGGAAGTGAGCTCTGCTGCAGTCATCACGCAAGAGATATCAGAAGATATTGAGCAAAAACTATCGGAAAAAACCGTGACATCGGGCTGTGGTCAAGGCACTGTTTACGGCGGATTTTTGCAAGGTTTAGATGAAATATCACTACCCACGCCAGCCTTAAAACAATCAACAATTTACGCTTTACTCAATAACATTAATGCATATAACGAAACCTACAAAAATGCCGGTGCGGTGCATGGCTGTGGGCTCTGCCAGCACGACAAAATACTCGCGTTTGTTGAAGATGTAGGCCGCCATAATGCAGTAGATACCTTAGCGGGAGACATGTGGCTAGAACAACAAACTGGAGGTGACAAAATCTTCTACACAACTGGCCGACTTACCTCAGAAATGGTGATTAAAGTCGCCAAGATGGGAATACCAGTATTGTTGTCACGCAGTGGTGTCACCCAAATGGGATTAGATTTAGCGATGCAGCTGGGGATTACCTTAATCGCACGTGCTAAAGGACGCCATTTTTTAGTGTATCACGGCAGCGAGACAATCGAGTTTGATGCCCTTAAAAACGATCATCCCTCAAAATAATGATGTGGTTAACCCCGTAACAAAGCCCACTGCTGGCGAAGTGTTGCGGGGATAAAACTCCACACCAAAATTCGCGTAATTTTGTTACCCTGAGTCATTTCAATCGTGCTTACCTCTGCCGCACTTAAGTGTTTAAGTAATTGATAACACGGCTTGAGGTTGTCAGACTTAGACACCAATGACGTAAACCACAACACTTGGTTGGCGTATTCTTTACTTTGGTTTATCATGTTGGCCAAAAATTGCGCTTCGCCTCCATCACACCACAATTCCGCTTTTTGACCACCAAAATTCAATTTAGGGTTTGCTTGTGCTGCGGTCAAATTATGTGATGTGTTACCGTGCTTTTGCTGTTGGTTTTTAGCCAAATTAGTCACTTTGCGTAACGAGCCCGCAGAGGCTTCGGCTAAAGAGCGATGAAAGGGTGGATTACACATGGTGACATCAACACGTTCATTGTCTGCAATAATGCCTTTAAAGATATGTTGCGGTGTCGATTGCAGCCTTAACTGTAAATTAGCTTCAATACTGGGGTTTTGCTTCGCAATGTTCGCGACATTGTCAATCGAGACTGGATCGATGTCCGATGCGATAAACTGCCAGCCGTAAGTCTGAATCCCCAGCAGCGGATAGATACCATTAGCACCTGTGCCAATATCCAAAACGCGGATATTCGGTCCATGCATAAGCGGTCCTTTTGGCGCTAATAAGTCGGCAATGTAGTGTAAATAATCCACACGACCGGGCACTGGCGGGCACAAATACCCCGCTGGGATATCCCAGTTTTTTATCTTGTAGTCACTGAGTAATAAAGCTGAATTTAAGCACTTTACCGCGTCAGGATCGGCAAAGTCGATAGACGGATTACCATAGGGATTAGCACGCACAAAGCCGCTTAATGATGGCATAGCCGCAACTAACTTTGCAAAATCATAGCCATGTAGATGGGCATTTCGAGGGTGCAATTTTTTGGATATATTAACGTTATTCGATGCTTTATGTTGAGAGGATGGCGAGCGCTTAGCTTGTTGCTTGGCTCGCCCAACAGGATTATAACGCTTCATTAATCGTATAAATACTTAGTAAATAACAAGTTGACCACTATCGACTTTCCAACTTCTTGTTCCATTAAACGATTTACCGTCTCGTAGCACTCACGGCGGATTTCTTCACGACCAGACAATGATTTCACTTTATCTTCTGACTGATTACCTAAAATTTCGACGATGGCAGAACGCAAAAGAGGATCGTGATGCTCTAAACTCACCAAATCATTAGGATCTTTTACCATCAGCTCGACACTGATTTTAACAAAACCTAATTTTTTACGGTTAGAAATGTAATTAGTCACGATATCGGGCTCAAAACCATAATACGCATAATCTTCTACACCTTCATCGGCTGCGTGTACGTGGAATGCAGCGCAACATAATATAACTAACGTTGAAAGCCATTTTTTCATAATAAGAGACACTCCTAAAGATGTAACGTTAATTAAATCGGCCATGTTGCTCATACCTTGAGGCGTGTTTGGTTATTCACGACATGATAGACTATTGCTGTTGAGGTATATTGTAACGAGTTTTAGATGAACGTGACCAGTGTTAGCTTTCCATATGGTGAATCAATTCATTGGTTTTCGCCACAAAAAATCGATTCCTTACCAAATGACCAACTTAAAGACTGGTTATTAGCCACAGGCAGTTTAACTCAACGCCTCAAAACCCATTGCACTCATTTTGAAGTCAAAGTATTGGGCGAGCACTTACTCACACCACTACAAGGTGAGTTTCCAAGCCATCGCGAGCCGGTGTGGATCCGCGAAGTATTATTATGCCTTGACGGTACACCCTGGGTATTCGCCAGAACCTTAATCCCGCAAACTATTTTGGACACTACTCGAGACCAATTTACTCACCTTGGTACTCGACCATTAGGTGAACTGTTATTTACCAGCCCAGATATCTCACCGGGCAGTATTGAAGTGGCACAATTTGAAACCTGCGGCCGCCTTGCTGCACTCGCTACCAGCTTAAATCAGCAAGTAAATGCCAGTTTGTGGGGAAGAAGACGTTACTTTAACTTGCATGACTCGCAGTTAATCGTTAGCGAGATTTTTTTACCCGCAGCAGTTGAGCGCATCAATAATCTCTAGCGGTTACTGATAGAGCCTCCACAAAAACGCCCATTCACAGTGTGATGGGCGTTTTGTTTACTGCTGAAGAATGATTAGCTAACCTTTTATTATCCAGAGTTCAGGTTAGTTAACTCGCTTACGCAAAGTACCGCCTAAAACGAGTAACATCATGCTTAACCACCCTAAACTACCGCCGCTACTGTTACTGTCAGTTGATGTAGTTGTTGTCGGTGTTGTCGGTGTTGTCGGCGTAGTGGGTGTTGTCGTCACAGCAACGGTTACGGTAACATTTTGGCTCATGCTTGATTCATTACCTAATGAATCAGTCGCGACTAAAGTCACAGCGTAAGTGCCGCTTTGAGTGTAAGCATGGCTCGGGTTTTGTACTGTACTTGAAGCACTGCCATCACCAAAGTTCCATAGGTAAGTAAGCCCACCAAAGCCTTCGGTTGAACTGTTTGTCACACTGACACTGGCATCAGTTTGAAGCAAAGTAAATGCTGCCACTGGCGCAATAACTACCCTCACTGTTTTAGTTGCGGTAACCGTATTGCCAGCACTGTCTTTAACCAGCACGCTGACGTCATAATCGCCTGAGGTTGGATAAGTGTAACTTGGTGAGCTTGCTGTACTGGTGGCGTTACTTACGCCAAATGACCATGCATAGGTATAACCGCTACCGCCACTCACTGTGGCACTAAAACTGACTTTTGCCCCTATGACCTCAGCCGTAATATCTGCCGTTAGGTCTACCTCTGGCAAAATACTACCATCGGCTAACGCAAACTCAACCGTTGCACTGCTACTGTCGCTTGCTTGCTCGGTAACCTGCATAGTTAACCCTAATTCAGGAATAATCATCCCGGCTTGCGGTTTAAGCGGTGCGCTGTAATCGCGGCTGTCATCAAATAATGACTCGGCATCTAAATGGGTGTCACCAGAATACGTACTTTGAGCATATAAGCTAAAGGCGGCATCGCGAACCTGAACCTCTGTACCTCTGGTGCCAATCAGATTTTGGTCTGCATCAATGACACCAATTAATCCTTCTCCAGGATGCTCTGATACGTTGTTGTCGTATTGGTTAAAGTTTTCTAACCACAGTAAAACGCCTGGTACGTATTTGCTGTAAGCCAACCCCGCATCAATACCCTGATGACTTCGTAATTGCACAATATAACGTTGAGCTTGGCCTGGCAGACTGTCATCTATTCGAGTAAACCCAGTTAAGGTTGCAACATCGCTCGCTTCAGCACCATCGACATAAAAAGCATTACCTTGGTTAGTGAGCTGAATATCATCAATTGCCATACCGTATTCGCCTACGGCTTCATCTGTTTTGTATACCACGCTGATTTGTACATTCCGGCCAGCATAAACACTGAGGTCAAAACGTAAATCAACCCAATTGTCTGCCCCTGTTGACGTGGCAATGTCGCCCGACTGACCACTAATGAAGTTTTTTACTGTCGGATAAACGGCATTATTGTTGCTGGTATAGTTACCTTCAATTGCGACACTGTCGACGAGCACCTGCACATAGTCATAGTCTTCTTCAATGTCCCAATGGGCTTTAAAGGTTAATGCAAGCGGCGTATCTAACGGTAATGTCACATCAAACGACAGGGCATTATTGAGCATATTGCCTTGGCCTGAATAATACTGGTATTCCCCAGAGAAAGGAGCTTTAAACGGTACGCCTTGCGCTGGTAGCGCTATCGACAATTGATTTACTGCGTCGGAATTAGTGGCATGATTGAGCTGTACGGATTTACCGCTACTGGTTAAATCGGCTAACGAAACATGTTGCTCGTTAACCCACTTACCTTTGTATTTTTGCTGTAAATAAGACTTCGCATAAGGGCTAAAACCACTGGGTTGAGAACCTGCAATACTGCCAGTCCAACTACCACCAGACATCAACGACCATTCGCCAACGGGTGAACCATCGCCCAGGTTAGTGGTGTCGTATTCGTCAGGTAAACCTAAATCATGGCCAAACTCGTGGGTACACACCCCTGCTGCTGAGTCGATGGGCTGTACAGTATATCCCAGTACCTTTAGGCCTCGGCCCGGAATGCTGTAGCCATTTGTGTCTTGGTCAACATAGTATCTGTGCGACCAAATCGCATCGTCACCTAAAATACCACCACCAGCTTCTTCACCAATACTTGAGTGAAATAGCATCACGTGATCGATAATGCCATCGGCTTCATCGTAGTTACCGTCACCATCTAAATCATATGGATCTTCAATATCATAACTATTGAGTTCAGTATCACTCATACCCACAATGGCTTTAACGACGGCTTCTTTCACTAACTCAGGTACCGCGTTGTCGTCTTCATCTTCATTATTACCGCCATAGTATGCGGCGTTGTTATCTGCAGTTACCCAATCTTGCACCTGGCCAGTAAAATAAAAACTTTTGCCAGAAGCGGCCTGAAAATATTGATACGCAGATTGCAGCGTCTGGCTATTGGGGCCAGCAAAACCGGTTTCAGAAAACAGTAATTGTTGATAATGCGATGCCGGATAGCTGCTGTAGTACATGTCTGTATCGCCAACAGTAAGCTGATTCGCATCGTGCGGTAAATCAGGAAAGTCCACCAGCACAGCCAACACCTTGACTGTTTTAGTAATATCTTGGTCAGCCTGCACTTTATTATTTGCTGCTACATACTGGGCATTTTTTGTGCTTTTTTGCGCAGCTTGTTTAAGGCGTATTTGTTCAGCTTTGACTTCAATCGCCGCAGGTTTAAATTTAGCATCACGTCCACGGCTCACAAAAGCATCAATGGCGGCTTGTTTTTCTTGCTCGGTAGCGTCAACGGCCAGCTCACCACGTTTAATTAGCCAATACAGTACTTGTTGTTCGTTAATAAGTGCGCCATCTGCTGGCGTGTCCGTTTGTGGGGCCGCTAATGCTGAGGTACTGCAACATGCCAGCAATAAAGTGGATATAGCAAAACCTTGATATTTAGTTAACTTACTCATTACGACTTACCTGTATTGGGTATTGGTTTGTGGCATTTTTCAAATGCTTTTTGGCGCTTGGTAATATAATCGGCAACCGTTTTGTCTATTTGCACTTGATCCATATCCTCGGTTATCAAGCCTTTAGCACGCAGGTTTTCAATTAATTTACTGCGATCGCGTATTGGTGGCATACCACTTGGGCCACAGTCTTTGATCAATGGTTTTGTGGCTATCGCAACAGGTGCGGGTTCTGCGGTTGCTTGATGTTGGCACCCCTGCACACTCAATATGGCAAGCCCCAACAATAAGAAAATAGACTTCATAAATCACCCCAAACAATAATTACATGACATTAACAGCTGCAACTATAGGGTTACAATTAAAGTTAGACATTCTTTAATGTAAATGTGACCGTTCGATTAAAAAGTAGTAAATAAATCATTACGAGGGCTTAATAAAGCAAAAAACCGACTCATAAAGTCGGTTTTAACTATGATTACAGTAGACTGGGATTAACCTGTGGTGTGGTTGATATAATTTGAAATGCCATCGAGCAGCATTTGCACTGAAATCATCACCAAAACCATGCCCATTAAACGTTCAACGGCGGTGAGGCCTTTTTCACCCAGTATACGAGTGAACACTTTATAAAACATTAAGATAAAGGCACTTAGCGCCCAGGCTGACACCAGTGCAATAGTCCAATCAATCATGCGACTATTGTCGGTGTGTGCTAATAATATTAATGCCGCTAAAATAGACGGCCCAGCCATTAATGGAATGGCCATAGGAACAATAAACGGCTCTTCTCCCGCAGCTAAGCCGGCAACACCACCAGGTGATGGAAAAATCATTTTAATCGCAATTAAAAATAGAATAATCCCGCCAGCAATACTGACCGACTCGGAGCGCAGATTAAGAAAATTCAAGATAGCTTCGCCGGCGTACAAGAATGACAACATGATAATTAACGCAAATATTAATTCACGGATTAACACTCTGCGGCGCTTTTTAGGATCAATGTGGCGTAATATGGAGGCAAAAATCGGTAAATTACCGAGTGGATCCATAATCAGAAATAACATCACAGCAGCAGAAAAAATATCCATGGACAACTATCTTTTAATTTGTAAAACAATGGCGATATTGTATACCGAAACCGTCACAACAATCGACGTAATGACTCAGATATTCGTTTAATCTATTTCCAATCGCACTGCCGTCTACTGCCGTCTACTGGCACTATGACCTATGACAGGTTATCGAGCATTGCTCACATTATCTGTTTTAAGTAAATTTTTCAGCTTGAGCGATTCGCACGCTACAACATAATTGAAAAATGTTATACTGCGTTGTTTTTTTCGATTGAATCCTTGGATAACATGCTCTATCTCATCGCTAGCTGTATCGCATTATTATTTGGGCCGCTTTTTTACCGTTACTTTTCATCGGGAAGTGGGTTACAAAAAGGCTTAGACGGTTTTATATTCGTCTCGCTAGGCGGGCTAGTGCTCATCCATATTTTGCCAGAATTGCTCGAGCACGGTGGTTTTATCACGCTGTTTTTTGTGTTGCTCGGCGTTTGGGGCCCTACTGCAAGCGAAAAACTATTCCATCGCTACTCTAATATCACTCACAACATTACCCTCACACTTGGTATCGGCGGGCTATTACTACACACAATTACCGATGGCGGTGCAATGGTACTTGCACAACAAGAAGGCAACTCAACTCTGCTTGCGCTAGGCGTGATTATGCATCGCTTACCTGTTGGTGTGGCGATTTGGTGGTTATTAAAACCTCAGGTTGGTACTCGCTGGGCGAGTATTGTATTAGCGGCAATGATGGTATTAACCGCGGTAGGCTACTTTGCTGGTGAACACTTACTGACTCAATTGAGTTTAGAGAATACGGTTTACCTGCAAGCCTTTGTGACTGGCTCTATATTGCATGTGGTGCTACATCAACCTCATGGCCACCATCAAGAAGACAAGCAAGGTAAATATCAGTATCAAGCGGGTATTGGCAGTTTATTGGGTTTAGGTTTGTTGGCGTTATTATTGTTAATGGATACCGGTGGTCACGAGCATGCGCATCAAAACCATGGTTCTGAGCAATTTGTGAGTTGGTTACTAACCATTTCACCTATTTTATTAGCCAGTTACGTTATCGCGACATCGCGTTTTGCGCTGGGTTTACGTCCGTCACACGCTTCATTAGCATTACGTTGGCTACAACGCCTTGCGGGGCCAGAAGCCTTATTGGTTACCCTGTTATTACTAGGGCCATGGTTTGCGTTATATCAAACACTGGGATTGCTCGCGATTGGTATATTGATGACGATGACTCAAGTCAAGATTACCGACCCACATCCTGCCTTGCCTGATTCAGCTTGGCGTTTTGGTTTTGGCCAATTAGTCGATAGAAGCGCGCCGTGGATTATACTGAGTTTAGTATTAGCCAATTTAATTGGTCACCCTTCGGTTCCATTAGAAAACCCTGCGCTGCAGGTGTTTATTTTACTGTTGGTCTTTTTACCAATGCGTTTTTGTAACCTCGGCACAGTTATTTTAGCCTTGGCGCTTGCTTACAGTGGTTGGAGCCAAATAGCAGTCGCATTTACCCTACTCGCAGCACCTGTAGTCAGTATTGGTCAGTTAAAACTGATGAATTGGAAACAAGGTTTGATGTTAGGCGGGATTTTGCTGGCTGGCTTAATGGTGGCAGATCAAGTGACATTAAGTTCAACAAACACATTACATTTACCTGATACAATAAATATTATTGGCTTAGTGGCTATCATCTTACTGTTTGGAGCAAGCTTACTTAGGCTTGGACCTCGACAGTTTTTAAGCCGCCTTATGATCAATATAAAAACGGCACCTCATCACCATGATCATACTAAAGGTCATGGAGATGATACTGGTCATAGCCACGTTAGCGGCCATAATCACAGTCACGATCATTCGCATAGCCACGCCCATACAGCGAACAGTGACAATCAACATAAATAACCAGTAAATCGATTAATTTATGGTTATGATGGGGTTATCGTCCCTAAACGAGAAACCCCATGTGCATTTTGTTTGTTGCCATTGATACTCACCCAGATTACCCATTAATTGTTTGTGCCAACCGCGATGAATTTCATCATAGAGCAACCGAGCCCGCTTATCGCTGGGCCACGACGCCAGCGATTTATGCTGGCCAAGACAAACAAGCAGGCGGCACTTGGCTTGGGGTAAATGAACTTGGGCAATTTGCGGGCTTAACCAATATAAGAGTGCTTGGCCAGCAAGATGGCGTTCGCAGCCGTGGTGAGCTCGTGGTCAACGCCTTGTGCACCAACGATATAACCCCTCAATGGCTTAGTGAGCACGCCATTAACTACAATCCCTTCAATCTTGTGTTCCAACAGCTTGATGAGCTTTATTGCTTCAACAGTAAAACCTCACAAACCACCAAACTATCATCGGGATTTCATGCTGTGAGTAATGGCGCCTTAGATGATGTGTGGCCCAAAATGGCCAAAGGACAACAAGCACTACAGCGTTATATTAATCAAACGGCCAAACCAGATATTGAAGCCTTACGCGCATTAATGCTCGACACCTCACAACCTGAAGATAACGCATTACCTAAAACAGGTGTTAGCCTTGAATGGGAAAGAAGACTCTCATCAATTTTTATTCAGCATGACGAATACGGTACCCGATCAACCAGCATTATGCTGAAACACCGTAGTGGTCAAATCACGTTTTCTGAAACTCGCTATGACGGTAAAGCGCGCAATTTAGGCTCACAGCAGTTTACCCTCGGTTAACTTCAATAATTCAGCGCAGCAGACTGTGACGAGCACCTCATTATTCATAAAATCCCATATCAGTAACGACTAATGTGCCTGAGTTTGCACAGGCAACATTCATTTTTACAACCTAGATCAAGTTAATTTGTTTGTGAACATTGCATACTTCGCCTGTTGCTAATTTACCCCCGGAGGACACGCCTTGAAGCAGCCCACTCAGATTAGTTGGGATCAGTCGATGATCGAAAAATACAATTACAGCGGTCCCCGTTATACTTCTTACCCGACCGCTTTAGAATTCGATGACGCCTTTACTGAGCAAGATTTACTGACATCGATTAAAAATAGCAAAACAGACAAATTGTCGCTGTATGTGCATATTCCTTTTTGTGCCAAGCTCTGCTACTACTGTGGATGTAATAAAATTATTACTCGTCACGCCCACAAAGCAGACCAATATATTGAATATTTAGCCGCTGAGATTGTTAAGCGCGCACCACTATTCAAAAACTACACTGTCACTCAAATGCATTGGGGTGGCGGCACACCTACATTTTTAAGCCCTGAGCAAATCCTAAAGTTAACGGCGTTGATTAAAGAACACTTTAACTTTGCTGAAGTGGGTGAATACTCAATCGAAGTCGACCCGCGTGAGATAGAACTCAGCATGTTAGACACGCTAAAAGAAGCCGGATTTAACAGGGTGTCTATTGGTGTGCAAGATTTTAATAAAGATGTTCAAGTAGCGGTAAATCGCGAACAAGACGAGCAATTTATTTTCGACTTAATAGCCAGAGCAAAAGCGCTAGGATTTGTATCCACTAACGTTGACCTTATTTATGGTTTGCCGTTACAAACACCTGAGACCTTTGCTAAAACTATCGCGCGTATTATTGAGCTATCGCCAGACCGTTTATCTGTATTTAACTATGCACATTTACCGTCTCGTTTTGCGGCGCAGCGTAAAATTAAAGATATCGATATGCCATCGCCGCAGCAAAAGCTCGATATGTTGCATCAAACCATTGAGTCGTTAACGGGTGCTGGTTATCAATTTATTGGTATGGACCACTTTGCAAAGCCAACCGATGAGTTAGCTAAATTACAAAATGCCGGAAAACTGCACCGTAACTTCCAAGGCTATACCACTCAGGAAGAATGTGACCTATTAGGCTTAGGTGTTTCTTCAATCAGCCAAATTGGCGATTGTTATGCACAAAACCAAAAAGACATTCGCCCTTACTACGAATCAATTGACGCTAATGGTCATGCGCTTTGGAAAGGCTGTAGCTTAAACCGTGATGATGAAATCCGCCGTGCGGTCATTAAGCAAATCATTTGTCATTTTGACTTAGATATGGCGAAAATTGATGCCACATTTGATATTCAATTTGAAAGCTACTTTGCTGAAGACTTGAAATTATTACAGACCTTTATTAACGATAAGCTTGTCGACATTACAGACCGCAAACTCACCATTAGCACGACCGGTCGTCTACTGATCCGTAATATCTGTATGTGCTTTGATGTGTATTATCGTCAAAAAGCTCGTCAACAGCAGTTTTCACGAGTGATTTAATTGTAATATAACAAGTTCTGAACATAAAAATAGCCAGCATTTGCTGGCTATTTTTTTATGTATTTTATAACGTTTAATTCAACGTTTTATGGCATTCAACTCAGGCTATTAAAACTCAGGTTATTGAGCTTTTTTGGCGTATAACGCTTTGCGCTCACTGTCAGATAAAAAGGCCATTTCAACGCCATTGCGTTGTAAGGTTGCTAATTGACTATCACTAAAGCCCATTTCAGACTTAACGACACGATATTCGTGCGCGATATCAATTGCGCTCACCCCTGGGTCATCGGTATTCAAACCAATTAACACACCCGCGTCTAAAAATTTACGCAGAGGATGCACATCATAGTTTGCGACAGTTGAGGTATGTAAGTTACTGGTTGGACACGATTCAATACCAATACGGTGCTTAGCAAGGTATTCCATTAATTTAGGGTCATGAATAGCATTAACACCATGGCCAATACGAGTGGCACCTAAAACGTTAATGGCTTGCCACATACTTTCTGCACCTGCAGCTTCACCAGCATGTGCAGTAATCTGTAATCCAGCATCACGCACACGCTTAAAGTGTTCGGTAAATAAGTCTCCAGGGAAACCAAGCTCATCTCCCGCCAAGTCCATTGCAACAATGTTGTCACGATGAGCTAAAATACCTTCAAGTTCTAAACGGCATTTTTCTTGGCCAAAAGAGCGAGACATAATACCAATTAGTTTAATCTGAATGTCGTGCTCTTTAATACCGGCACGCATACCATCAATGACAGCTTCAACCACACCTTCAATCGGTAAATTATGATTCATCGCCATGTAGTAAGGGCTAAAGCGCAACTCTGCGTAATCTAATCCTTGGGCAGCGGCATCGACGACGTTTTCGTAGGCAACACGCTTAACAGCATCTAAATCAGCTAATACCGCAACCATCCAATCTAGTTTCTTTAAGAAGTCGACTAAATTGTTTTCTTTACCTTGAATTTGCACAAAAGGTGCAAGCTCTTCTAACGAATTAGCCGGTAACTTAATACCATGTTGATGGCCTAATTCCCAAATGGTTTTTACGTTAACATTACCGTCTAAGTGACGATGCAAATCAACCAGTGGAATGGTTGTATCTATCATAATTAACCCCTATAAACTTACCCTGCCATTGGTTTGATTTTGTCGGTCAGAGAATAGTATTCAGTTTAACATGTATTTACATTATTTCTGATGACGATTGTTTTTTTCTGAATTCAGTCACAACATATTCACAACTGTGTTTGCGATGTGTTTTTTATGCTGAAATCGGGCATACTCTTAATCAACTAAAGCATACATACTGCCAATCTAAAGGACTTTTGATGCGCTTGCTTATCTTACCTGCACTCTTTGTATTCAGTTTATCAGGCTGCCAAGTTAATTCGACGCCACAATCTAACACAGAGACTCTTGATAACATCTCCGTTTCGCAAGCGATTGCAGAACAAGACTTGAAAGCAATCATCGACAAAAGTTGGACACTGACTTTAGCGTATTCACCAGAGCTTGCAGCCAGCTTGGGCAATGTTGAAGCGGCCAGTAAACTCGCCGATCTCTCGCCACACGCCTTAGCACAAAAGAATCAGCAAACACTCGAGTTACTCGATGCACTTAACAACCTAAATCGTACAGGTTTATCAAAAGAAAGCATCATTAACGCAAATATGTTGCAAGCACAATTACAAAACGATGTCGATTTGTATCGTTTTCATGATCATTATTTACCTATTACCGCCGAAAGCGGATTCCATGCCTATATTGCTTCTATAGCAAAAGCTCGATTCAGTCGCATGGAAGACTACAAACAATATATGGCTAAATTAACATTGATGCCACGCTATTTTGAACAACAGACTGACTGGTTAAAAAAGGGTGTGGCCAGTGGAATTACACCAGCCAAAGTGACACTAAATGGTTTTGAAGACAGCATAAGCGCCTTTATTGTCGAACCCGAAAAAAGTGGCTACTTTGTACCGTTTACACAATATCCAGATCACTTTAGTGCGGCAGAGAAAGCAGCATTAACTCAACAAGGTCTAGCACTGGTAACACACACAGTATTACCTCTGTATCAGCAGTTTTATGATTTTATGATTGAGCAGTACATACCCAATGCGCGTACTGAAATTGCCGCTTCAGCACTACCCGACGGCGCAGCGTTTTATCAAAATAGAGTTAATTACTACACCACTGTCGACATGAGTGCCGAGCAAGTGCATCAGCTTGGCCTTAAGGAAGTGGCCAGAATACGCGGCGAAATGGAGGCGATTATTCAACAGGTTAACTTCAACGGTAGTTTTGCTGAATTTTTACATTTTTTACGCACCGACCCACAGTTTTATCCTAAAACCGCAAATGAGTTACTTAAAGAAGCCGCCTTTATTGCAAAAAAAGCCGATGCAATGCTGCCTAAATACTTCGGTAAACTGCCTAGAACACCTTATGGTATTGAGCCGGTTCCTGCTGAAATAGCACCTAAGTACACAACGGGTCGCTATTCAGGCTCAAACCGTGATGACGAGCCTGGCTATTATTGGGTCAATACTTACGCTTTAGATAAACGCCCTTTATATGAGCTCGAAGCACTCACGCTACACGAAGCCGTACCCGGTCATCACTTACAAATATCACTGAATAAAGAGCTCGCTGATTTACCTAACTTTAGACGTTATAGCTATATTTCAGCATTTGGCGAAGGTTGGGGATTATATTCGGAATACCTCGGGCTTGAAGCCGGATTTTATCAAGATCCATACAGTAATTTTGGTCGTTTAACTTACGAAATGTGGCGAGCAGCAAGATTGGTTGTCGACACGGGCATGCATTCAAAAGGCTGGAGTCGTCAACAAGCAATAGACTTTATGGCCAGTAATACCGCGTTATCGCTGCACAATGTCACGACCGAAATTGATCGTTACATTTCTTGGCCAGGACAAGCCTTATCGTACAAAATCGGCGAGTTAACCATTAAACGTTTACGTGCTAAAGCAGAGTCAGCATTAGGCGCTGATTTTGATATTAGAGCTTTCCATGATGCGGTTCTTGAAAATGGGTCAATCCCAATGTCTGTATTAGAGCAGATGATCGATCAGTTTATCGTGCAGCAACAAGCTTTAATCAAAGTTAACGGCCAAATTTAACCGCGATATTTTACGCGACAAACAACACAATAAATATTAACAAGCTGGTTTATACATAATGCATTACATGAAATTTTCGTCGGAACTCAAATTAGACACCAGTGCTCAGCGCAATTTTTGGCTAGGCGTAATTCAGAGTCACTTTAGTACCCCTGATGGAATAAGTATTGCCTATGCATACATTCAACATCCAGATAATCACAAAGCAATAGTGATCAGTAATGGTCGTGTTGAATCTTATATAAAATACAAAGAATTAATGTTTGATTTATATCAACAAGGCTTTAGCGTGTATGCCTTAGATCACCGAGGTCAGGGTTTATCAGATAGGCTAACCCATAACCCTCACCAAGGTTATGTTGATAAGTTTAGCGATTACACAGACGATCTCAGTCAGTTTATTAATGAAGTCGTTATCCCAAATAAGCATTCTGAGTTGTTTATACTCGCCCATTCAATGGGATGTACTGTCGCAACGGACTATATCCAGCAACATCCTGCCACATTTACCGCTGCTATTTTTTCGGCGCCTATGCTCGGAATAAAACTGCCTTTTGCGGCAAAGACGGTCCGTTGGCTAGCAAATAAATTTGATAATAGTCATATGATCGATGGAAAAGTGCATAGTCGTTATGTGCTAGGTGGCAGTGCATACCAAGCGGTGACGTTTAAGCGTAATCAATTAACGCACAGTAAACCGCGCTATCAACAATATCGTAATCAATTTGATGCAACGCCTAAAGCACAGTTAGGTTCGCCAACAAATCGCTGGTTACTCGAAGCCATGTCAGCTGCGCAGCGATGCATTGAATATGCTAAACATAGCCAAACACCTATTTTGATTTTACAGGCAGAAAAAGACAGCATTGTCTGTAACGAAGCTCAAAACCTTGCCCTAAGTAGTCGCTGTCATAAGGTTGTTATTGAGGGAGCTTTCCACGAAGTGTTTATAGAAACAGATATAATGCGCAATATTGCGCTGTCTTATACCATGGACTTTATGGCACAACACTCAAAGACAACTGGGTCTTAATTAACTGGATCATGTCTTCTTTATCTAGAGGACGGCTAATAATATACCCCTGGAACCAAGTACATTTTGCATGTGTTAATAAATTAAGCTGTTGTTTATTTTCTATTTGTTTAGCCACTACCGGTAAATTTAGTTTAGATGCAAATTCAATGACTGCATTTACAATATTAAATGTCTCAGGGTTATATTCTATTTCATCTAAATATACTGCAGCTAATTTAACCTGCGAAAATTTAATGCCTTGTAATTGATGTACGCCACACGAGCCACCACCAAAATCATCCATAGCGATATTGATGCCATGTCCTTGTAGTTCTGAAATTTTACCTCTAGCGTTATTAGAATTGACGGTAAATATATCTTCAGCTAATTCAAGCTGTAATAAAGCCGGTGATATTTGAGCCGCATTAATTCTATTCATTAAAACACTGACAAAATGGTCTTGATGAAAGTGTCTCGAGGAAACGTTTAACGACATGATGGGCACGGTTGATTGTGCTTGCTGTAAGGTATTAATCATTTCTAATACCTGATCTAAGGCCCAAAGTTCGAGTTCAAAAATACAGTCTGTCAATTCAGCAGCAGCGATAAATTTGATCGGGCTAATAAAACCAAACTGAGGGTGATACCAGCGCATCAACACTTCGACACTATGAACTCGTCCAGCTTGATCTACAACAGGTTGAAAAACCAACGACATTTGATGGTTACTGATGGCGTCCTTTAGCTCATTTTGCAATTTAAAAGGTTGAATTTGATTTTTATCTAACTGCGGTTCATAAATAGCACAACCGTTCGTTCGGCTGTCTTTCGCTTGCTCAAGCGCACTATCTGCACGAGCTAATAGTATTTGCGGTTCTAATGATTCAATACCATCAAATACCACTAAGCCGATCCTTGCTGAAATAGATAAATTTTGTTCTGAAATAGTAAAACCACGACCAATAAGTTGCCTTACTTCACTGGCTAATGCCAAAGCACGCTTATTAGCTTGATCAATTTCGCTGCCCAAATTTTTAGCTAAAATAACAAATTCGTCTGCACCAAGTCGAGCCACTAAACCTGCGTTAGAGAAATTACCAGACAATCTAGCCGCTATCTGCATTAATAATCTATCGCCTAACTGCTTGCCAAGTGCATCGTTAATCAGTTTAAAATTATCTAAATTAATCATTAACAATGCCGAAAACTGGCCTGTACTGCGACTAAACACCTGTAAATCGTATAGTTCGTCTGCCAAGACTTCTCTATTAATTAAATCAGTTAAGCCATTGTGATTAATTTTATCCACGGATATACGCTGACTTTTTACATCACCAGATACATCCGTAATGGTACCAATAATTCTTAACGGTCTACCAGACTCATCCCATTCAACGATCTTGCCGCGGTCAAGAACCCAAATATAGCGGCCATCTTTATGGCGTAATCGGTGGACACTTTCATATTCATCTCGTTGATTATTAATATAGTTTTGCAAAGTATTTAATACTTGTTCTTTGTCATCTCTATGTAGGCGAGATTCCCATACAGAGTAATCGTTATCTAGTTCATAGTGTTGGTAGCCAAGCATCTCTTTCCAACGGTCCGACACAAACACATCACCAGTTGCAATTCCCCAGTCCCAAATGCCATTGCGTGTGCCCTCAACAGCAAATAGCCATCTTTGTTCTGCATCATTAAGACGCTTTCGACTGCGAGACAAACGACCTTTGACTAAATTGAGATAATCTCGGAGATTATTAATTTCAGTGGTGACGCAGAAAATATTATTACTAAAATCTGGATTATCTAAATTTTTTGCGGCATGGCTAAGTTGAGTTAATGGCCTAATTAATGCGTAATGCAATAGCAAACAAAATAGGTTTAGCACAAGAGCACCAAATCCCCATATCCCGGTAAATCTTTTTAATAGACTTTCTGACGCCTCAGACAATAGGTTGGCGATATCATATTCAAGATACACAAGCTCAGCGGCATTTGAGTAGCTAAAACGAGAATTAGAATTAAGCGGGTAATACGCTTGTATTGAAAGACGATCAAAACTGACATTGATATAAGGTTTATTGCTTGTTACTGATAAGCGATGTTGCTCTGCAGAATATCCCTCAAGCACATTTGTCGCATTGCTATCGCGCCAAATGATATGATTTGCATATTGGATTTCACTAGATGAATCCAAAATCACATATACCATCATATTTTGCTCAGTAGAAACAAGTGCAACTTCTTGCTCTATCCGCTCAAAATCTTGAGTCATCACAGCTGACTCAATAACATGGCGCATACGGAAAAGATCTTTTTGGATCTGCTCGGTCTGTCTCAATGCTAGCTGATCATTTAACTCTGCGTGCTCATAGAAATACTCCCCACATACCAAACCGAGGTAAAGGATAAAAAAACATAAAGGAACAAGCACAGATAAAGAAAATGTTGGCAGCCGAGGCAAAATAAACCCACCCAATAAAATAGATAAATATATGCTAGCGGTAATCTTAGCAATAAGTAAAGAAATAGTTATAGAACGCAACCACATAAATGGCATAAAAACTGTTTATTAATTAATAGCTTTTTACATTAAACAGCCATAGTTTAACGGCATGATCTGATTTACGTTATCGTATTTACAATATTTCATCTTAACATAATGACCTTAGCGGGATTTGCGTTATTTAATAGCAAGTTGTTTGCTAAACATCAAAAAATACACCTTAAAAACCCTTTTAAGTTTGCGTGTAAACTACAGACTCATAAAACTACATCTGTTGGATATAAAAATTATCACGACACGGTCGATAAAATTATACAAAATAAATGATCTACTCTCACATGGGCATATCGGCCACACAGCTATCATGCTTCTTTCTATGACCTTATTGATAAATTGCAGACGTAAAAAAGCCCGTTGCGCTAGCAACGGGCTTATCACTACTCTTTCGAGTAAATTAGGCGCCTGGAAATGACCTACTCTCGCATGGGGAGACCCCACACTACCATCGGCGATACTGTGTTTCACTTCTGAGTTCGGAATGGGATCA
>NZ_JBOZPS010000021.1:0-79459 GCF_050849305.1 Shewanella sp. MF05960
ACGATTATTCATTGCGAAGGTGAAAGTTACCGACGCAAAACAGCGCTCAATAAGAGCAAATAAAATTCGGTGTCAACCGGCCAAGATAATTGACGCGGAACCGGCCAAGTTAATTGACGCTAGATACATTTACTCGTGGTAATTTTTGTTTGGCGATAAATTTGATCACCCAATGCCATGAATGTTCCTTAGTTTTTAACCTATCTCATTATTTTATTCATTCTTTTGTGGGGTGTCAGGCTCTGCCCACGCTTATGAACTTATGAACTTATGAACTTATGCACTTATGTGATGTCCATGATAAGTACAACAAAGTGACAGCTTTAAATTAAAAGAGTGTATGTTTTAAATTTTTTCTGAAGAAATTTTAAATAGATTTCAAACTAGTTTATTTTTAACAAGGTAATTAAGGATTATGAAGCGTATATTTGTATTTTTAATGATTTTTTGGGCTGTTTCTGGGTGCAGTAGTATACCGCTAACAACAATGTATAAAATGATGAGTGTCAATCCATTAGAACTTGAACCAGGTGAGATTGTTGTCGCTGTTCAAGCCCCAAATGGAATAGTTGTTAATAATAACGATGTAGTGATTACATTTAACTTTAAAACTAATGACCCTAACTATAGTTTTGAGCATGAATTTTTTGTAAAAGTGAATGATCAATATGTATTACCTGATGAGTTGAGACAAAAAAGTAATAATGACAGTAAATTTTTTATTTTAAAATTGAAAAAAGATGATGCGTTAAAAATGCTACACGGGCAGGAAATTGTAAAGAAATATAGAATTAACAATAGCGATGGTGCTGGTAGTTTTAATCTTAGCGTCGAGTCTGCATGTAAAAACAGTCAGTTCTCCAATAATAATAATGAATTAAATGTGTATTTAAAACTTAATGACAATGATGATTTTTTTACATTTATGGAAGACCTAAACGTGTTAGAGCTTGGTGAAGATAAGCCTGGTTATTTTAAACCTATTACGTTTTGTACGTAGGCAAAAATAACATAGACATCCATAATTATTGCAGTGTATACCTTATAATGCTCTACCATTCATTGAGCTTTCAATTGCAGAGAACAGACTTTGTCGGCGAGTTTTGTGCCTCTTTTGCGATAAAAGGGCGGGCGACAAGTGAGAGGCATTTTGGTAAAACTTGTTTTGCATTCATGGCATTGACTCGTGGTAATTTTTTTTGGCGATAAATTTGATCACCAAATGCCATGAATGTTCCTCAGTTTTTAACCTATCTCATTATTCTTATTCATTCTTTTGTGGGGGAGGCAGACTTTACCCCCACTTATTAAATTATAGGGTTTGTCATTGCTTCAATCATTATCGGTGGAACTAGCTTATTAATGTCCTCATTTTGAATTATTGAAATATTCGCAAAAAATATAATATTTTGAATGCTCATTGGGAAAAAGTAACCTCTTCTACTCATATCTTTAATTAGCTTAATCCTATCAATTCTGAAAAATCGTTTTACTAATTCATTATCATTTTTAAAAATTTCTCTAATTTCGGGACTGATAGTATCATCAGTAAAGCGCAACCTGAATTTTTGTCTAAACATTGCAGGCCAATCTTTGCTTTTATAGTGACTATAAGCAACTTCCTCAAAGATTTTTATCATTGTCCACTCACTAGTTTCCAGTGTGGCATAAACCCCGTTCAACAATCTACTCTCATTATCAAAGCCATCCCAGTCGCCTTTACATTTATAACGAAGGTCATGTTCGACTTCATGCCAACCTTCGGAGAAAATTGTTCTAATTTGCAGCTCGAAAGTACTATCGATTATATGTTTTCTATCACCAATATTTAATCGCTTCTCTAACTCTTCCCCTAGCGTATAAACAATATTGAAACGTGTTGCTTTAAATTCGTCATTTTTGTTTTTATCAATACTTACATCATTTTCCCGTTCTTCAAACTCATTAGAAATAATATCTCTAACAGTATCAATGTCATCATTAAAGTACAAAACAATTCTCACACCTATTAAATCTTGTAGTTTTTTACTTTTACCATATTCAGGCTCTGAATCTATTTTTCGCTTAATTGACTCTTCATCTTTTGCTCTTGAAAAAATTCTAAACATCAACCCAACATCAGATAGCTTATTTGAGATTGTTTCAGTAATTATTTTTAAAATTACTTCTGCATTTATAACTCCCACAATTAATTCCTTCCTAATATTTCTTTTATTTCGACGATTTTTGTTTTGTTGATACTGATAAAGTTGACATCATTGGCACCTAATAATAACTCTTCACGTTTCAATCTCTTTATTTCTTTATTTATTTCTCTTCTGCTGAATTCATCTGTTTTAAATAAATTTCCTGTGAAATAATGTAAACGATCAATTGAAGAGCTACCGATAGGCCAGATTTTTGAAAAAATATAGTAAACAATGTTAGGTTTAGATTCTGAATTATCTAATATTTCTTGTTTTTCTATGTTATGAATGAAATCATTGTTGTCATTGCAATTGTAAAAGTTTACTTCAGGTGGTTTATGAGATTTGAACGTACAGTCCCAAAACGCACAATTTAGAAAGGTAATATCTTCAAAGTTGTCTAAGTTAAAGTTAATGCGAGTAAATAAACACTCGTTAAAAATGCTGCCTTGTATTTTTCCCACTTTAAATATATCTAAATCCTTTATATTTATTGATGTAATATCAGCATTGGAATAAACTTCATTTTCTATATTATCTGTTAGGTAGGCTTCAAATTTCATTCTTGTTGAAAGTTCTAAAAACTCATTCATCGATTTTAAATTATGCCATAATATTTTTTTTGATGCGTAATCTCTTGCTAGATAAGAAAGTACTGCAGGTTCAACAAACCTTTCATCACTTGCAAACCACTCATCATTACAGGATATTATACTTTCGGAAATATAATTACCAAATACAAATTCGTTAATAAATTGAATGTTGTTTTCACCCTGGTTACTGCGATCAAAAAAAGCATGATTTGATAATGTTGTTGCTAATTTATCAATAGTTGGCCTGTCTTTTGGTGAATATAATGTACGGACTTCATTTAAGAGCTCTGCACCTTGTTTTTTTATTACTTTAATTATTCTTTCTTTACTATCAGCTGTATAATTATTATCACACATATCTGTAGCAACAAATTTAAGCAGTTCAGTCTGTTGCTGTGGACTCATTCTCAACTCTTGACGGTCCATTTCTCGATTTAGCATTGATGAAAAATAATACTCCACTATTTGTGATGGTGTTTTACATAACTTTTCAAAAAGCTCATCATTAATGAATCGTAAAAAACTTAGTAGTACTGGGTTTGATAATTTAGTTATATCTATAGAGGTGTTGTTAAGCATTTCTAACCTTGAAGATGGTAACCAATTTTGAATCTCAGGTTTATCTAATTTATAGCGATTTATGGAAAATTTGTCTTCATATCTGCTTATCCATTCGTTAAACATTTCACCATCAAATATTGCTGAACGTCTCGATGTTAATATGATCTTTGCATTACTCGTTAATAGTTCTCCGATGGTTTCTAACATCGGTTCGGCATTTTCAAACTTTACATTGTCGTCAAGTGAATCGCCTTTGTCATGTAATAATTCATCAAAACCATCCAGTACTACGACTATTTTTCCTTGTTTCACTTCATCTATTACTACATCAGATTTTACTGAATTAAATGACCTGTCGACCTCTCTAACAAAAATATGGCTAAAAACCCTTGCTTGCCTGTCTCTCGAAAATTCGGTGAAAAATGGTATTGGTGCATTTTTATAATTACTTACTAATGTGTTGATTATTTCGTAAGAAGTACACGTTTTTCCAAATCCTGCAGGTGCTTCAATGATGTTTAATTGTGGCCCATCAACAAGTAGATTATCGCAAATGTCTTGTATGATATCTGTCTCTTCTTTCTTATTATTTTTTAAATAAGGAACGTGAATATAAGAGTAAGTATCAGCTTCCTCTGGGAGAACACTTAACGTTTTTGTACAGTGATCGTTATATTCTTCCTGTATTTTTTTTTCCATTCAGTGACATTAAAAAAGCCATGGAATAAAGTTTTTTCGATCTCTTCAACATTTTTGTAGAAAGCTTTTTTGGTGGAAAAACCTAAGGATTCAAGTTGGGTTACAAATAGTTCCATTTCTTGTTCTATCTTGTTTCTTTCTTCAATGTTTAGCGAAACAATTTCCGCATTATGAAAAAAACCAGATTTAAAGGTAAATGCTAAAAAGTTACCGTTAGAGCAGCTCTGTCTATGATCAAACCCATACTTTTTGTATAAAGCTATGATTTTTTCTTTCTCGTCCATTTTGTCTATATACCTTGCTTTAATAATCTGAAAGCTTAGACGAACTACCAATTTATTATTTTCAATAGCATGGTTGCCCGTAATTGTGAATTTGAAATGTCACGATGAATTATTATGAATAAACCAGCTTGGAGTAATCTTTTTCAACATTCATCATTTCCCTACCTCACTCTTACTCAAACACCGCTGCGCGACTTGATACACAATGGCATCAACCTGCTGTTGGCTGAGTGCTTGGGCTCTGACTGAGGGTATGGTTTTAACCAACTGCTTGTGATTTAAAATCGGAAACGGTGGCTTTGTTTGGCTTGTAACATACCAGCCGGGGAATACGAGTACTGGGCTGGAGAACACCTGTTGGCCAGTGGCTTTGGTTAACCATTGGCTAACCATTGGCTAACCCATGTTGCCTGTCGGGTGGCTTGTTCTATTGGCTTAGTTTCAGTCCACGATGGAAAGCATAAGCGTCCGTCTTTATAGCATAGTTGGTAGTCTTTGCCTTTAGTGGCACTAGTTGCTTTACTGTCGCGTTTACGCTTGTGGCGGCCTTTGGTTTCTATGGCGAATACGCCATTTCTACCTATTGCTAAATGGTCGATGTTAAAGCCGTCGGCTTGTATGTCGTGAAACACTTGATAGCCCAAAGCTTGTAAGCCGATTAGCTCATTGGCAGTGGCGATTTCTGCGGTGTGGCCTAGACGTAATTTTGTGAGTTTGGAAAAGTTTTTCCACGTCTTGTGTCCGTAATATCCTATGCCTATGATGACTATCGGGGCGAAAGCGTATGGGAATGAATTGTCGCTAATATGCTTGACGATACTTTCGTAGGCAAACGGAAATGTCACTACAATAACGGCCATTGTTAGGCCAGCGATTAAATCAAACTGTAAGTCTTGAATTTGTTGTTGTAGGCCATATGCGGGGATGCGCTGGAGTTGTTCACGATCGACAGGTAGTTTTACCGTTTGGTCACGGTATTTAAGCATTAGGTGCATAATCAACACCATCAAAAACATGCCCGAAAGTAAGATGATGGTGGCGAATACATTGGTAAACAAGCTTGTCATTGTCGTCCTTGATATAAAACGAGTCCTATATGACTCGTTTTATAAATTTAATCGTTAACCAATAGCTCGACATTTTTGTAACTCAGCACTGTATACTTCAGTTAGTTCATTAGACTTACGCGTTAATTCTTTAATGTCTTTGCGATATTTGGTTCTTATTTCAGCAGATTCAGCGTGATACTTTTCGCTTGTTTTTTTACAGTTTAGTCTCACGTTTTCAGCATCATTGAAATCCATTTCGGCTTTAACTTGTATTTCACTTAGCTGCTGTTGAGAAATTCGTTCGTAAGTTTTTTTTCCAATAAAGAGTTTCTTGTTATCAGGTGATAAGGCAATCGGTTGTATGCCCATAATGGATAATTTCTCATTGTTATTTTGTAATAGGGTAGGTTTCGACGGCTTTATTTCTTTACCCCATAAATTTAACCCAGTTTTCTTTAGAATATTTTCACTGAAAAAATAGTTTTCACCATTTTTTGATATTTCTGCAACTTTAAGGGGTTTACTATCAATAGGTTGCCAATAACCTATATGATTGTCCATTGAATTACCGCCACAACCAATGAGCAAAATACTGATACAAAATAAAAATAACTTCTTCATATGTTCTAACTTCCTTGTTGATATAAATAGACTAGAAATAAGTGGGTAGAGTAAATCTTTTAAAATCTATTTCTGTTCCCAGTTTTCACCTGAAATACATCAAAAAGATCAAAGGGGTAGGGCGTTAAGCGTTTGGTGTGGCTTTATATAAACGATAGCGGGCAGGCTATGGTTTCATCCCTGATTTCGATTTGATCACTTGTCGCTTTGACTGCATTCGAGCCTGCATTCCTTGTGTGTTCAGACAATAACCGATTTTTACGCTTTTATTCAATCTATTTTTAACAATCTTGTGACTATTATGTATGTCAAAATGTCATTGCATAATAATGGCTTGTCTCAGGGGATATCTTAATAGGTAGCAGTAAAGGAGGCGCAGAATCAGCGTTAGCGTCACAGTGACCAATTTCCCTAACGTTTACCCTAATGCGAAACATAAAAAAGGCCTGCTTATTTTAAGCAGGCCTTTTGGGTTTAGTTTTCGCTGTTAGTCATGTTCACTTCAAAAACATCGCTTAAGCTAGTCACTATTTGGGTAATTTACTTTCTAGTTTCTACTCTCTACACAAGCAGTTTATAAAAGCTGTCTTAGAACTGGTTCATTGTGTTGTCTTTACCAGACGCTTTAAGCGCTTGGTCACCAGAGAAGTACTCTTTATGCGCATCACCCATGTCTGAACCAGCCATGTTTTGATGTTTAACACAGGCGATACCTTCACGGATTTCCTTACGTTGAACATTGGCAACATAACCCAACATACCTTGGTCACCGAAGTACTCTTTAGCCAAGTTATCGGTAGACAGTGCAGCTGTATGGTAAGTCGGTAGTGTAATAAGGTGATGGAAAATACCTGCTTCACGTGCCGAGTCAGCTTGGAAAGTACGAATTTTTTCATCAGCCTGGATAGCAAGCTCAGTGCCATCGTAATCAACACTCATTAATTGAGGGCGGTCGTAAGCTGATACGTCTTGTCCTGCTTTTTGCATCGCATCAAATACTTGCTGACGGAAGTTAAGCGTCCAGTTAAACGATGGCGAGTTGTTATACACAAGCTTAGCGTTAGGAATAACTTTACGGATTTCGTTAACCATGCCACCGATTTGCGATACATGCGGCTTTTCAGTTTCAATCCACAATAAGTCAGCGCCATTTTGCAATGAAGTAATACAGTCAAGTACACAACGCTCTTCACCGGTACCAGCACGGAACTTAAATAAGCCATTTGGTAGACGAGCTGGTTTCACCAGTTTGCCACCTTGCTTGAATACCACATCACCGTTTTCAAGTTTTGCTGCATCAACGGCTTCAACTTCAAGGAAGCTATTGTATAAGTCGCCTAGATCGCCAGCTTCTTTAGTGACAGCAATTTTTTGCGTTAAGCCAGCACCTAATGAATCGGTACGCGCAACAATCACGCCGTCATCGATACCAAGTTCTAAAAATGCATAACGAACCGCGTTAATTTTTGCTAAAAACTCAACATGTGGCACGGTGACTTTACCGTCCTGGTGGCCACACTGTTTTACGTCTGATACTTGGTTTTCTAATTGAATACAACAAGCACCGGCTTCAATCATCTGTTTTGCCATTAAGTAAGTGGCTTCTTCGTTACCAAAACCGGCATCAATGTCGGCAATAATCGGTACAACGTGGGTTTCGAAGTTTTCAATTTTGTGTTGAATTGCGGCTTTATCTGACTCTTTGGCCTTATCTAATTCGCGGAAAAGACCACCTAGTTCACGGGCATCAGCTTGACGTAGAAAGGTGTATAGCTCTTTAATCAACGCTGCTACAGAGGTTTTTTCATGCATAGATTGGTCAGGTAATGGACCAAACTCACTGCGCAGTGCGGCTACCATCCAACCTGAAAGGTATAAGTAACGACGCTTAGTCGTTAAAAGATGTTTTTTAATCGAAATCATTTTTTGTTGGGCGATAAAACCATGCCAGCAACCTAAAGACTGAGTGTACTGTGACGAGTCTTTGTCGTAGTTGTCCATGTCTTCACGCATGATCTTGGCAGTGTACTTTGCGATGTCTAACCCAGTTTTAAAGCGATTTTGTAGACGCATACGAGCGACTGACTCTGGGTTGATGGCATTCCATGCACTACCTTCTGAATTAATCAAGGTGGCAGCTTCATCGATATTATTTTTGTAGTGAGTCATGTGTTTATTCCTTAACAAATAGATTAGCGGCAATTGATTACGTTGAAAATAATAGCTAGATTTGGTTAAATAAGCCTAATTTATACTTACTATTTTCGGTATTCACCATATGAATGTATCTCGTATCGACTTGAACCTCCTTGTTTATTTAGATGTTTTACTACGTGAAAGAAATGTTACTAAAGCGGCAGACCAGCTTGGGATCACCCAGCCTGCAATGAGTAACGGCCTAAAACGCTTACGAAACTTGTTTGATGATCCGTTACTTATTCGCACGAGTCAGGGTATGACGCCGACCGAACGCGCAAATGAATTACAACCCATTATTAGTGAGTTGATTATTGGGCTGGAAAAGGCCGTACAACCGCGTGCCAATTTTGATCCACTCGACAGTGATAAAGTCTTCCGTGTTATGGCAAGTGATTATGCTGAAGCGACGTTAATTCCACCTCTTATTGCCAAGCTTCGTACTCAAGCGCCCAACGTTATTTTAGATATCATGACCCCAAGTGATGTCAGTTTCCCTGATGTAGAACAAGGAAGAGTCGATATGGTGATCAATCGTTTCGACAGTATTCCGCAATCATTTCATCAAAAAGTATTGTGGAGTGATGATTTTAGCTGTTTGATTAGTAAGAATAATCCTGTTTTAAAGAAGTTTTCTTTAGACAGTTATTTAAAAGCTAAGCATGTGTGGGTGAGTAAAACAGGAATGGGCGTTGGGGTAGGGATGAACCCAGATGATGTTCAGCGTTTAGGTTGGGTAGATGAAGCATTAACGCGAATAGGTGTTAAACGCCAGATCACCGTTTTTACTCGCCATTATCAAGCTGCCTGTTTGTTGGCTGAGCAACAAGATTTGATCGCAACCATACCAAGTAAGATGGCGCGTCATCATATTAATAATGATCGGGTTTGCATTGTGCCGCCGCCTTTTATTATCCAACCCATTGCATTAACTATGGCCTGGAGCCCTTTGCTTCAGAATAATCCAGCGCATCAGTGGATGCGTCAACTTATCACTAAAACCGCAGAAGAGATAAATAGAGGCGACGTTTAATGTTATTGGCATTATGATATTTAGTTACCTATATGTTGTAAAGTAACCAAAAAATGCCATTTTGCCATATCTTTGGTGAATAGTGGTGATAACGGGTATAAATTGGATAAATAAGATAACTTTGATATAGAGTAAAGTATTACTGCGTATGAACAGTATGCTGTTAACAGTGGAATGAGTTTGCGCTAGTGATTTGGACTAATGACTTATTGCTAATGATTTAGGACCAATGATTTATGGCTAATGATTTAGGGCATATGATTTAGGGCATATGATTTAGGGCATATGATTTATGGCTTAGTTTACGGTCAACGCACAGAAATTAAGGTAGGGATTAAACATGACAGCACGTATTCAAGTTGGTGGATTACAAATAGCGCAAGCATTGTGGCAGCTGGTCGACAGTGACATTTGCCCGGGTACTGGTATTGATTCAGCAACCTTTTGGGCAAAATTTGAGGACATTATTAACGAATTTTCTCCGGTTAATGTGAAGCTGTTAGAAAAAAGACAACAACTACAACAGCAAATTGATCAGTGGCATATTGACCATCCCACCAAAGATTTTGACCCTGTAACATATAAAGCTTTTCTGTCTGAAATAGGTTACCTGGTGCCTGAAGGTGAGGCTTTTCAAATTAGCACTGAAAATGTAGACCATGAAATTGCCGCACAAGCGGGGCCACAACTTGTAGTGCCAGTTAAAAATGCGCGCTTTGCGCTTAATGCTGCCAATGCGCGTTGGGGCAGCCTGTATGATGCGCTATATGGCACAGATGCGATATCTGAAGAAGGTGGCGCAGAGCAAACTAAACAGTACAACCCTGTACGCGGTAATAAAGTTATCGCTTTTGCCAAACAGCACTTAGATACCGCTTCGCCCTTAGCACAAGGCAGCCATGCCGATGTGACCCGTTATTACATCGACGCAGGTGTGTTACGGATGCAATTAACTGACGGCTCGACTACCACTTTAGCCCAAACCGATAAGTGTGTGGGTTACCAGGGTAGTGCTGATGCACCCAGTGCTATTTTGTTAGTGAATAATGGTCTGCATATTGAAATTCAAATAGACCCAAGCAGTGTAATTGGTGGCAGCGATCGCGCTGGCGTTAAAGACTTACTGGTTGAAGCCGCTGTTACCACCATTATGGACTGTGAGGACTCTGTCGCGGCAGTGGATGCTGAAGACAAGGTTGAAGTTTATCGCAATTGGTTAGGTTTGATGCAAGGTAACTTATCTGCCTCGTTGACTAAAAATGGTAAAGAGATCGTTAGAGAACTTAACGACGATCGCGTGTATACCGCTACTAATGCCCAGAGTGCCAAAACCGTTACTTTACCCGGCAGAAGTTTGTTATTTGTGCGTAATGTGGGTCACTTGATGACCATTGATGCCGTGCTGGATAAAAATGGCAACGAAATACCTGAAGGAATACTTGATGGCATGATCACTGTGCTTGCTGCGATGCACGACCTTAAAGGTAACAATAATGGTCGTAGTAATAGCCGCAAAGGTTCGGTGAATATTGTAAAACCTAAAATGCATGGCCCTGAAGAAGTGCAATTTACCTGTGACCTGTTTACTAAGATAGAAGATGCGCTCAAGCTACCGCGTAATACGATTAAGGTCGGCATTATGGATGAAGAGCGCAGAACGACACTGAATTTAAAAGAGTGCATTAGGGCTGCCAAAGAGCGCGTGGTGTTTATTAATACAGGCTTTCTTGACCGCACCGGTGATGAGCTGCATACCTCAATGCTCGCAGGCCCGTTTGTGCCTAAATCGGTGATGAAACAGCAAAAATGGATTAGTGCTTACGAAGATTGGAATGTTGATATTGGGCTTGAATGTGGCTTACAAGGTCGTGCTCAAATCGGTAAAGGCATGTGGCCAATGCCAGATGAAATGGCCGCGATGCTTGAGCAAAAATCGGCTCATCCTAAAGCGGGTGCAAACACTGCATGGGTGCCGTCGCCAAATGGTGCCGTGTTGCATTCTATTCATTATCATCAAATTAATGTGGCAGATGTTCAGCAAAAAATTAAGCAACGCCCACGTGCTAGCATTGACAGTTTGTTGACCATTCCTTTACTTGCTGAAGGGGTAACACTCACCAATGAGCAAATTACTTTTGAACTGGAAAATAATGCCCAGGGTATTTTAGGGTATGTTGTGCGCTGGATTGATCAAGGTGTAGGTTGTTCAAAAGTGCCTGATATTAATAATGTCGGCTTGATGGAAGACAGAGCAACCTTACGAATTTCATCGCAATATTTAGCTAATTGGCTTGAACATGACCTATGCAGTGAAGCTCAAGTGATGGCGGCGTTGAAAAAAATGGCCGCGGTGGTCGATACTCAAAATGCCGGTGATCCGCTGTACACTAATATGGCGCCTAACTTTGACGGCATCGCCTTTAAAGCAGCATGCGATCTGATTTTTAAAGGTAAATCTCAGCCTTCTGGTTACACAGAGCCGTTGCTACATGCTTATCGAATTCAAGCGAAAGCTAAAGCAGGCTAATCAGTACCGTTAATACTGGCTTTAAGCCTATGTAGTTACGCAATTAATAAGCCCTGATCTTGCAAAGATTAGGGCTTTTTTTGTGGTCATTTTTTAGTTGGTGTAAGAGTGATGTCAGAGTAAATTTTTAAAGTACTAGCTAGCCTACGGGGTGTTGACCAGATTGTTGGGCCGATTTATTTCAGACATCGCTTGATGCAGAGCTTTTAATCGCTGGTCTGATTTATGATTGTTTTCGCTGCCAGATTAAGCGAGGCTATATAAAACTGACTAGAAATGAGCCTTATGAAATATTCGTTACTTGCTTTGGGATTACTGTTTAGTAGCCCGACACTGTTTGCTATGGATGTTGACTATACTGCAACGCCTATCGATATTGATGGGGTTGCTGATCCTGCCTGGCAGAAAGCGAAGTGGCATACGATGCCGCATTTAATGGATGGGGTGTTGCCCGATTCTGCGAGTGATTTTAGCGGTAAATATAAGTTGTTGTGGGATGAACACTATCTTTACCTGCAAGCTGAAATTACCGACGATGTGTTGCTTGATACCCATGCCGACCCAAGGGTGAATTATTGGGATGATGACACCTTAGAAGTGTTTATTGATAGCGATGCCTCTGGTGGCGATCATCAATTTAATCACAGTGCATTTGCTTACCATATTGGCCTAGATAATCAGGCGGCTGATTATGGCCCAGACAAACAAGCTCACCTGTATACGTCGCATTTAAAGAGTCGTTGGCAGCGCAGTAGTGAGGCGCCTTACAATGTGATTTGGGAGGTCGCGATTAAGCTGTATCCTAATGATTTTAAACAAGGCCAACAAGATAAGCCTTTGCTGTTAACACCGAATAAAATCATCGGTTTTATGCTCGCCTATTGCGATAATGACGGCAGCCCAGTAAGAGAGCATTTTATGGGATCTCATGAGATTACTCCGGTTAACGGTGACAAAAACAGAGGTTTTATTGATGCCAGTGTGTTTGGCAAAATAACCCTGAAACGCTAGTGCCTGTTAATCTATCAAGGTTGTTTGTGCGTTTAATCGATTTTAATTACCAATAGGCGTAACGGATGCCCGATTCAAGTAACACTATTGCAGCTCAACAATGGCGGCATGCCGATCCTTTTATACTGAGTTGGACTGTTAGCCCAGATCAAATTGATCATTATCAACATGCCAACAATGTCGCGTATGTGAGCCAATTAGAGCAAACCTCCTGGGCACATTCTAATGCGCTTGGGTTAACGATTGAGCAATATAAATCGTTAGATAGAGGCATGGCGATTAGCCGACATGAGATTAATTATTTGGCTGCGGCTTATCTTAATGATGTGATCGATTGCGCCACCTGGATTGTTGAGTGCGATGGCAGGTTAAAGCTGGCGCGCCATTTTGAGTTTATTCGCAGAAGCGACGGGGTGTCTTTACTCACGGCCCGCACCGAGTTTGTGTGTATTGCCTTGTCTAGCGGTCGCCCAAAACGCATGCCTGAAATATTTGCTGATATTTATGGCCGAGCTAGCATTCAGATTAGCCCCTAGCATTCAAATTAGCGAGTAGGATCACAGTGTAGCGTTGTGCTTATTAGTTAAGGTTGTTAGCGTAACGTTTTACTTTTGACTAGTATTTAACCTATGTGAGTTAAGGAGATAGACCATGAATGTGCGCGATATTATGACCCCTAATCCGGTGTGTATTAGCCATGAGGCAAGCCTTAAAGATGCGCATCTGTTAATGCAAAGTCGAAATGTGCGCCATTTGCCGGTGATCAGTGAATCTACAGGTGAGTTTATTGGCATGCTGACACATAAAAAGATGATTGCCATGGTATTAACCATGCTTAATAAATATGGCCAAGGGGCACTTGATCGAAAAGAGCGTTACACCCCAATTGCCGAGGTGATGGATACTCAAGTGCAAAAGCTTGGATTAGATGAACCGTTAACCATTGTGGTGCAGTATTTTATCGATAACAAATTAGGCTGCTTGCCAGTGGTCGATGAGCAAAACCAGGTATTAGGAATTGTCACCTCGTCTGATTTTGTCAAACTGTGCCAGCGTTTATTGTTACAACAATAAACGCCGGCTGGCTTTGATGATTATTTGATGCGTTGTGAGTGTAAGGGCTTGAGTTGTCACGTTAGCGTAATACCATTAATAGCAGATACCTTTTACTCTAATGACGCGACAATCTCACGGAAAAACGCGATGGTTTCATGTTTTGATATTAGACTATCTTGAAAGCCTAAATCGGCGCTGTTTTTTACAATAACCACATTGTGTTGTTGATTGACATAGATATATTGCCCATATACGCCCACGCAAAAGAATTCCCCTTGCTGTGCTTGTGGTGGTAACCAAATTTGGTAGCCGTAGCCGAGTGTGTCTGTTTGCGGTTTAAGATATTCAGCTTGTGGTGTGGTGGCGGCTTTTATCCACTCTGCCGAGACGATTTGCTTGCCGTTAAACGCACCATTTTTTAGTAATAAACGGCCAAAGCGGGCGTAATCACGGGTAGTGACATTTAAGCCGCCTAATGCAAATTCAGCCCCTTGAGAGTCGGTGAGCCAAAACGCATCGCTTTCCATGCCGATGGTGTTCCACAGGTTTTGTTGGATCAGTTCGACTAATGATTTTCCGCTCACCCGCCTGAGGATCATGCTAATTACGTGGGTGTCCATGCTGACATAGTGGAAAGCTTTACCTGGCTCAGATTCATTCACCAGTTCACTGGTCATGTCGTCTAACGAGCCGCCAATGGCCAGCACTCGGCCCATTTTGTTAATGTCAGAATTAAAGTCTAGATAGTCTTCGTTCCACTTAACCCCAGACGACATTTGCAGTACGTGTTTAACTTTAACGTTGCCATAACCAGAGTTAGCAAGTTCAGGCAGATAAAAGCCGACTGTTTTGTTGATATCAATGTTGCCGGCATCGACTTGCATACCAAATAATATCGACACAAAGGATTTGGCCATCGACCACGAAATCCGTTTGTCGTCACTTTGGGTGCCTAAATAGTATTGCTCAAAGGTGATGTTGTCGTCTTTAAGCACTAACAATGCGGTTGTTGCTCTGCGCGCTAAAAACGCTTCGCTATTAGTTACTTTGTCTCGATAGGTGAAAGAGTCTGGCAAGGCTTTTGGTTCGACGCCAAATGCATAAGGTTGACCTTGATGAACAATTTTTTTGTTGAAAAAGACGTCATTCATGTGGGAAAAGTTATTCACGATGAGTGCTTCATCAAACAGGCTGATGACGCTGTATAAGCGGTTTGCGCTTTGCCAATTAAATGCCAGTAAAATAACGGCAATGGTGATAAGGGCTATAAAAGAGCCTTTGATGAACTTGAGCAAAGTCGACATGAGTATTTCCAAATAGCGTAGGCGTTAGCAATAACCTAATGCTATCGAGACTATAAATCAAATAGTTAACGAATTGTTATGGTTAGCTTTGGGAATGGTATGCCCTGTGTTGAATGGCTAACAAGACTCTTGGCATTAGGTTGTTGTTAATCAAAAACAGCCATTAGATTTACCATTACTTTTGTTAATTTCCGTGAGTCTTAAAACCGCTATTTTGTTTATTCTTGATGTTATTTACCTTGCTGCCATTGGCTTATTCGTTAGAACAACTGTTTTAATTAACATTTTTGCAACCAAATGATTACGAGTTTATCTATTGCTAAAGTAGGTGGTGGCGATATGGCTTACATTACATGTAATGTATTTAATTGAAAAATATCATTAATTCTTTGTTTTGGGTTTATTTTAGCATTTTATTATTTTAGAGTATGCGCCGCTAGGAAAGCACGTTGGCCAACATTACGGTTAGCCCACTGTTGAGTTAAAGGATTAACCCATTTGGTTAACCCACTCTATTTATCTGCTTGAATCACCTAGCGTAAAATAATCAAATAAAGGAATGATTGATGAAAAACGTTACTGCATTAGCATTAGTATTAGGTTTTACTGCTTTACCTGTTATGGCTGCACAAGATGCGCCATTTCACCACGAAGCGGGTCTAGGATATTCTGCTAATACTGAAGAGTTCGGTGATGGTCAATGGGATCTAAACTACCGTTTTTATCTTGACTCAGTATCACAAGAAAAAGGCCCATATGCATTAAATGGCTTTTTAGCACAATCTACCAATGTTGGCGCTAGCTATTCAATGATTGATGATGCTGACCTTGATATTTTTAATGTCGATGGCACCTATGTTTTCGATTCTAAGTGGTTTGTTGGCGCGGCAATCCAACGTTATGACGCTGGTGCTTTTGATACTGATACTTACAAACTTGATGTAGGTTATTACTTCAACGACAGCTCAAAAGTTGCTGCGTTCTATGTTGATGGTAGCGATATTGATTCAATCTATGGTCTTGAAGCGCGTAGCTTTATTGATCTTAAGAGCACTACTGGTATCGATTTAGGTGCGATGTGGACTCATACTGATGATGACGATATGTTTAACGTAAACGCTGACTGGTATGTGACTAAAGCATGGTCTGTGGGTTTAGGTTATGAAGATAACGGTTTAGACGATAACTTTACTGCCAAAACAGCTTACTGGTTACGTATGTCAGATTCTTTTTCAGCGACTTTTGAGCTAGCAAAAGTACTTGATTCTGACGTAGACGGTTTGTTTGTTGGTGTAGGTGTTGTTGGCCGTTTCTAAGCTAAAACATCTCTAATAAAATGTTATCAATAAACGCTTATTGATACAGATCATCTCCCTTAAAGAAAGGAGCCTTAACCAGGCTCCTTTTTATTTTTTATTATCTTTAATCATTCGCTGTCGCTTAAATCCGCTTAAAATCTTTGTCTATCATGTTACTCAGCAGTATTTGTCCTGCTTGGTTAACTCTAAACTCGCCATATCTAGCTTCTTCAAACTCTTCTGCTCGACCTTCTTGAAAGAAAAAAGCGTTGCTGGCCAGTTTCACACTGCCGTCACGAACACGGTATTGGATCAGTCGCTGTGCTGGTGTTAACGCTGCACCGTGGTAGATGCCATCGAACTGAGCAATGCGGTTATTGTCGAGTGTGACAATAAAAAAGCCATCATGGTTATTTGGCGTGTTTGAGAGTTCATCAACTGACTGGCTAACGATTCGGGCAATGTCGTAATTTAATGCCATGTAATCGCCTTGCATTAACGACCTTGGATCGACAGGTGCGAGTTCAAACAGGATTATTTCGCCATTAGCTAACAGCTGTTCTTGCTGAAAAATCTTGTAGTTAATACCGGCGAGTATCAACAATGCTGCGATAATAGCCCAAAGTGATCGCTGACTTAGCTGGCGTGAATTGAGCGGCGCCACAGTATTTAACACCATCATGGTTGCTCCTTATTTTGCGCCGTTGTAACTGTATTTATTATGGTTTCAGCTGTCTTGCTAGTATTCATGCCCATGGCAAATCTCAGCAGGAGTAATACTATGCCGCTGGCCATTAACCACAATGACTTATCAAACAAGTCGATGTGGAGTGAGTAATAATACATGCTGATAAAGGCGAGCAGGGCGCATACCGAAATGATGACTAATTTACGTTCGTTATAAAAATAACCTAGCAGTAGCATGAGTAGTGCTGCGCTTAATCCGCTCATGACGATGGACAGTAGACCGATTAATATCGCCGTTAGGATAACCATTAACATGTCACGAGGACGTATAGTAATCACTTGATCGCGATTGCCATATTTAGTGTTATCGGTATTAGCAGTGTTATCGGTATTGCTATTGCTATTGGCATTAGTATTAGCATTAGAGTGGAGCTGGTTATAAATTTGATTCATCAACCATAGCGCTGATAACAAGCTGATGACGATCGCTAAGTAGTCACTGAGGCTAGAGCTTAGTGCCATGAGTACGTTGGGCAATTCCATTGTGTCGCTAATTTCAGACAACATGATATTGACGAGCAGTAAACTGATAGCAACAGCGTAGCCTAGCATTCTAATGCGCTGGTAATGTTGTGGCCATCGATAAAGTTGAGTCCAGATAACCACTAAACTCAATACCAATAATGGCAATACAAGTAATGATAAATGGTTAATCACTAAGATGGCTAATAAGCTGGGCACCATAGCTAATGCCGCGACAAATTGGTTAGCTTTGTGGGGTATGACGAGCCAGTGTATGGCAAAAGTGACCCCATAAATGACTGCGATGAGGGTTTCGTTACTCGATTCTAAGCTTTCGAAGGTCCCCCCAAGCAGCATTATTTGTCCGCATAGGCTAAACGCAAATACCATTTGTAGAATAAACTCTTGGCGATTTTGCCCTAGCCGGTAATACGCTAAGCATCCGAGAGTGAGCGTGGCGCCAAAGCCAATAAACGATTCGGTTATATCACTAACAGATGACACGCCCAGCATGACAAAGGCCAATAAGAATAGCGAGGCAACCCAACCGCCAAGCATTTGTGCTGCAATGATATACCAAGGGCTAGCTAACAAGGATTCTGGTGCGGTATCTGCGTTAACCAGGTCTTTGTTTCGCAGTGACAACCATAATGCGTTGGATGATTTTATGTTACTCATGGCCAGTCTCCTCAATATTTAACATTGCCGTTTGAGCAAACTCTTTTTGTAATTGTTTTAGCCAATATAAACTGCCGCTGGTTAGGCCTATAACCACCATCGCTATCAGAAAAAAGCCTTCAATGGTGTCGTTGCTATCAAATAGCGCTCTTGAAAGTAGCGAGACAATCGCGGTACTTATGCTGGTTAACACTAACGTAATGGGATATAAGGCTGGATCGCGGTAACGATACCAAACAAATACGCAGGCCAGAGTGACGAGATAAAGCAGTGCATAATAGGCAACATGTTCGCTGGTATCGTAATTATAACTAAAGTCAAAAATGAGCCACACTATGAGCCAGGTAAATGCACTTATACTAGCCAGTAAACTGCTTGCTTCTACCATGGGGCAGTTAAAGCGCAATTGTCCACGCCAATGACAGCGTTTCGCAACAATAAATAATAGGTGAATAGCGAAGTTAGCTAAACCAAACAGAGCGATTTGCTGGATGTCTTCGAGTAAAAAACTAAATACCGATGCAAAGGATTGCAGATATAGCCCTAAACTGACGTTGAGTAATACCACAATGAGTAACCACAACAGATCAAAACCTGCAATGTAAGCAAAGGGTAAAACTAATACTGCCCAAATAGCGAATAGTTGCCATGGGTCAGCGCCTGTTTGATAGGTTTGCCCTACTAATGCCAGTAAAGCCCCAAGCATAATGCTGGCACCCAATAACATGGCGTTAGGCAGGTTCCAACCATAAATAGTTGAGCTAGGCTGGCTTTGCTGAAAATGCGGCGCATGCTGATTATGTGGAAAACTGGATGGTGGAAGGTGCTTTTTTTGTGCGTGATTAGCGAGATAAAATCCGCCAATAAACAGCGCAAATAGGGTTTCGACTATGGCAAATTTATTCAGGTGCGATAGCGCATCCCAGTTAAACGCCATGAAAAATATCACGCCCGCGCCCACTAATAGCACCCCGAGATACAATAATAGATTGGCAATTAATTGCTGCCACTTGTTTGCATTGGGGTGAGGGTAGGCCTCTAACATTGCGGCCTTAAAGTTAGCGCGGTCTATCTTACCGTCTAAAAACCAATGCCATATAGTGGATCGTTTTTGCGTCATCATTCCCTGTCCATTATCCCTTTATTGAAGTGTCCGGCTAATTCAACCACAACAACTGTAGTCTAGCGCTTCATTCTTCCCTACTTTAATTCAAGTTAACGGTATCGATATACAATTTAAAGGTATTAATGCATAAAACGATTAATCATTAAAACACTGCTTAGGTGAAAAATTGACTGATAACAGGCGTTTTCGTGATAGTTGATCGCAGCGGTTTTATTATCGGCACCGGTATCTTTTGATTGGGCCTCACATTTATGATCGCCGCTATTGAGCATCTTGCTGCTATTGCCTACAATAACGCACGTTTTATTAATTACAGAATATGATCATGAACGACACTACTGCTAAACCTGCTTTACCCGATCGCCTTAGCGTTAATCCACGTAGCCCACACCATGTGGCTGCCATTTTCGAACATGAGATTGGCATTTTGTTTAATGGTAAAGAGCGAAATGATGTAGAAGAATACTGCATCAGTGAAGGCTGGGTAAAAGTTGCCTCGCATAAAGCATTAGATCGTCGTGGCCAACCGCTTACGATGACAGTAAAAGGCAAGGTTGAAGCGTTCTACAAGTAGAACTGAGTAAGCTGACTCTTAGCGTCAAAAAACGAAAGGCTAGCCCAATGGGCTGGCCTTTTGCTTTGGTGAAAGTTTAGATAAACAATTAACGCTAGATTTACTTATCAAGTATTACTCATTAAGTTTCGCTCATGGCAGCGCATGTGATGTTTTATTGCAGTTAAAAAATCCATAACAATATATAAAAATTGATTAGACTAATTCTTAGCAATGCTACAATCTACCTTGTAGACTTGTTATTAATCGATCACGAAGCCTGAAAATGTCAAAATGAAATATGCGGCGATACTGATAACGAATAAAACAAAATGACTTATTATACAGATAAGCATGACTGCTCCAGTACCTGTTACATCGCCTGCTAGTTTTGCTTGTCCTATCGATATAGATGTAAGGAATGCAACTATTATACTCACGAGTAACTGAGACCAAAAATCACCTGTAAAAAAAGGGAGTATGTAGCATAATGCCGGTCCTAAGATGTATGCTACCTCATTATCTTTAGATGAAGAAAAGGCAATACTTAGAAAAAAAATTAATATATAACTTCCTATGATTTCTGTTAATTCCATTTATCTATGATCCTATTTAGTCTGGTCTTGTATTAAAATTGATACTACATCGGAATTCAGAAGTATTAGGTAGTTCAAATTCAACTATTTATGTTAATTCATGTACTTAAGTGAGCGCATATTATTAGTCCCAATCTGGTATGAGTTTACTTGCATTGCCATGTATTAAGTTTATTGAGTACGAATTCATCAATTTTTTGATGTAAAAGTATATTTTCATCTTTAATAGCATAAGTTCCAACTGTGTCTCCGATGTTGAATTGATGTGTACATCGATAACTCGGATCTGTTTCGCCGTGACCATCTAACATACAATCGCCCCAATATAAGTAATCGCTTCCAGCCTTATCATATGCCACCCAATGATATGGGCTTTGATCTTCAAATTTGATGTTTTCCATATCAGAATGTCTTAAATCTTCAATATTCAATACATGTTTAATAATTTTATTGTTAGAAAGATTAACTTGAATATGGTGATAGATATTACCTATTGAATGGCTAGGTGATGTTACTTTAAAAGCAGAAATATGTTTGTGTAGCTCTTTACCTTCAAAAAAAATTGAAGGGCCATAACCTGTATTTTTATCAAAGTTTGAATCGTTACTTGATGCGGTAGATAGTGACGCTGGGGTTAAATATTCCTTCGGTAAACAGTATTTATCCCATTTTATTGTACTGGTACTAGGGCTGCATGCCGCGATTAATAATAGTGGCGTTAATATGATTAATTGATTCATTAGTTAGCTCCTTTATATCCAACAGCAGAATCACAGTCATGGCAGTAAAGTTCACCATACAATGTAAATTCCGCTTCATCAGGAACATTATTAAGCCAAGTACCACCATAAAAATGGTTAGGGATATTGAACAATTTAAATGCGATGTGATGGTAGTCAGCCATTTGCTTAAGGCTGAGCAAACCTTTTACTTCGCCAATATTGCCATTGTCATAGTCATGTGTAACGAAGGATATATGTTGATTTGCCACTTCAATACCGACGTCTTTAATTTTCGCTCTCATTTGTGAAAATGTACCCCGAAAGCCGCCACTTTCAAGTCCGGTTGCCAAATTAACTACAGTCGAACGAGCCATAAACTCCCAGTAAGCAAACCCTTTGTTATTCCAATATTCCAAAAATTAGTATCGCCGCTTTGAATAACATGTTTTAATTTTGTGGTATCGGTTACCCATAAAGCATATCCAATCCGAGCGACAGGATCTTTTTTGCTTAGTCTACTTCTCCAGAAAGCTTCTAAGTTGCCATTAAGCACATTTGTTCGTTCTTGAGCGGTAATCGCCAAATCACTAGATGCCATATTTAATTCCTTTTAAATTATTCTATTTGAACCATTCTCATACTATAACTGATATTGACTTAACTGAATAATTATTAGCCATATCTATATGAAATATATTGTTTTATTTTTTTATCCTATTATAAATGATTAGTCTGTAGTAATCAGAATAGCTAGTTTGAGGGTAAAATTTGTCTACTTCTTATTTCATCATCTCATCTGTAAACAAACTCTGCCAAGCGTCACTCTGTTTAAACACAACATGACTTTCATTCATGTTCAATCACTGTAGAATCCGCGCCGTGTTTTACCATTCTTATAATTTGTGTATTTATGATGATTGATCTGGCGTTACTTCCTGTTTACCTGACCACTGTGGTGGCATTACTGTTAATTCCTGGCCCTGATATGTTGTTGATTGCCAGTTCGAGTTTGAGCTATGGCCGCAAAGTGGGCGTGTATGCCAGTTTTGGCAATGCGACTTCGGGTCTTATTTTAACCTTACTTGCGGCAATGGGTGTTTCGGCGCTGGTGGCGATGAATCCAATGGCATTAGAGTTATTACGGATTTTAGGCGGCGCATATTTGCTAAAAATGGGCTGGGATTGCATGCGTAGCAGTGCCAGTGAGGCGCCCGAGATTGCTCAGCAGAATAACTTAGCCAAATTACTTTATCGCCGTGCAGTAATGAGCAATTTATTAAATCCTAAAGCATTACTGTTTTTTGTGTTGTTTTTGCCCCAGTTTGTGTCGACTCAACTCAGTGCTAGTTCTGGTGAGCAAATGTTGGCGTTAGGGCTATTACTGAATGTGATGGGACTGGTGTTTAATTTATTGCTGGTGGTTTTAGTGGGAAGTTTGGGTAAGTCATTACTCAATAATGCTAAGTTTCGTACTTATCAAAACAAGTTTATGGGCGTGATATTTTTTGCGCTAGCACTTTGGTTACTGGCATCCCAAGTACAAAGTGTAAGTTAACGCGATTGAGTGTTACATATATAAAAACCACGGTTAATACCGTGGTTTTTTGTTATGCGCTGTTTAACTCATTTTAACTATGATGAGTGCGATTAATGTTTTGACTGTTTGATCGCTGCGATCTCTTGCTCTACCGCAGCAACCACGTCTTGTGGATTTTTGAGGTATTTAGAGTGGTCGATGAATATGGCATTATCATTAACGGTCATAATTAATGCCGGAAAGCTCGTGGTGCCAATGGATTGCTGTATCTCTTCAATGGCTTCTAAAATGTATTCAGCATCGGTACTCAGCTCGTCTTTAAACACTTTATTGGTCGGCGATAACTTAAACTTTTCGACGATGTCGTTAAAGTCGTGTTTATTGTTAAATGGATTGCCTTCAATAAAATGCGCAGCTTGAATGGCATTAAGCACTGGTAATTGTTTACTGGCTTGCTTGTCTTGCATCCAGGCCATAAAGTTAGCTGTTTTTATTGAGTTTTTTGGGCTGTTTACATAACGAATATGCTCACGTCCAAATTTAAGGCCACTGGCTTTGGCTGCCGCTTGCATTTGCTCTTCGCCGGCACTGTCTTTACCAATGTAATGCGCACTGTGCAGTAAATGTACTGTCATGTCTGGATAGGCTTGTTGCAGTGCATTCACCAACGGAGTCGTGGCGTAGCTCCAGGGGCAGTGTGAGTCGAAGATAAAATAAAGCTCAGTGGTCATGATATTGATTCATATTGGCGATCAGATGAGCCGATCCTAAATAGTTTATCGCCAATATACAATCATTGTCGTCGTGCTGTTTTAATGGTCTGTTCTGTATCGCTTAGTTGAATGCTAGACCATTATTGCTCAGTCACAATCAAAGATACAATTTTAGGCTGCTGTAAACGGTCGCCTAAATTAAGGCGTAATCAATGCACAGCAGGTCCTAAGGATTATTTTTGAGTGGGCTCTTGTATTTGGTATAGGGGTTTGTGTTCTTCGCAGGTGACTTCACAATCACAGCTCTTTTCTATTCCTACATTCGCAAGCCCTGCACAGCTGCCTTGAATGGGTTTTCGTCCTAAAAAAACACCTAATGCCATCACTGCAAAAAACACTAAAAACACCGTAAAAGTTATTATAAATTGCATGCCGATTTCCTTTGTTGTTGCAATGATTGGCTTAAACATCACGTTTTAGCACGCATCAAGTTACTCAAATTGATATTGATGTGGTATTCTAAAATAATTAATAGCATATGCCAATAATGGTTTTGTGTTTTTCTTTTTGTGAGGTTTTATGAGTCAGCAGCATCAATCTGAAAAAGCGTTATTAATTGAAAGCTTAAGCCTGGTTTCTCCTGAAACATCAGCAGATGATTTATGCGCAGTCGTTAAGCCATCGAGTCATCAGCATTGTATGTTATGTGGTACGCAGCCTTTATTAGGATTGCATTTGCAATTTTATAGCACTGCAGATCAGCAAGTATGGGCTCGCGCCAAAGGGTCGATTCATCAACAGGGGTATCAAGGGATTTTGCACGGTGGATTTTTATCAGCACTACTTGATAGCGGCATGTGTCAGGCCCTTTTTCAGCAAAATATAGAAGCTGTTACGGCTGATATGAATATTCGTTATTTGCATGAAGTCCCTGTAAACAGTGAGATTTTAATTAAAGGTAAAATTATCTCATCCCGCTATCCATTATATAAAGTTGAGGGCGAACTTTATGTTGCAGGCAAACTCGTGGTGAAAAGTAGCGCGCGCTTTATGGCAAAAGGTTTTGGTAAAAAGCGCAATGCTTGTTAGTACTGCTTGACGCTAGATTGATCTTTTATACTCTAAGCAGAATAGCTTGAAGATATAACTGCAGAGTTTGTTCACAAACACGAGGTGACTAATGTGATTAACCACCTACATGAGTTACGGTTGTTTACCTTAATGTTTATACTATTAAGGCTTCTGGATCGGGTGCGCGCATTCTGTCCCACCATTCTTTGTTAGCAACAATTTGGCCTTGATCATCAATGGCTGGATAGGGAATTTGTTTGCGCCGACAGGCTTTGGCGTAAATGGGATGACCTTGTTCAAATAACATGGTTTGGCAATAGGCAGCATCAAGTTTACGGGTGCCGTACATATTGGCGACTTCACGTTGACGCTGAGCTTCATACATCACTAATGCCGATGCAACAGAGACGTTGAGAGACTGCACCATGCCGCGCATTGGAATAATAATATGCTGATCTGCTGCTGCAATAGCTTCGTCGCTCACACCATCACGTTCATTGCCCATGACGATCACTGTGGGCTGCGTGTAATCAATCTCGCGAAAATCAACGGCAGAGTCAGAAAACGTAGTGGTTAATACCTGCATGTTTTGCTTTTTAAACGCTTGGAGAGCTTCATCAAAGGTGTAATGTTTAACCGTACTCACCCATTGCTGGCTACCAGAGGCTGTGTTCCCTGACACCCGCATATCAATATCGGGCCACACCGCATGAATTTGGTGGATACCCACACAGTCGGCTGAGCGAATAACCGCGGCAATATTATTGGTCATATGCACTTTATCAAGGCAGATGGTGAGGTCTACCTGGCGGTTATCTAGCATTTGATTTATTCGGGCAAAACGTTCTGGGCTCATGAGGTAACTCTATTGATTCATCTATTTATTCAACGATTAATTTCACTGATGCATATCATGCTGGTCATGTGTTTGATGTTGAAGAGGTTCTATAAGGTCGAGATTATTTGAGCAGCATTATAACGCATAAATAATCTTAAATCGGTAATGATATGTTTTATGTGAAGTACTGCTTGTGGCAAGCTTGCCTATTAATGTTTTTTGTTAAATACATTATGATTTTACTGATTTTAGATTATTTCGACATTAGAGGCGGATGTATTGACTGGCATAAATGATGACATCACGATTCGATTACCTTCGTTAATTCATCGTATTGGTAGTGAAAAAACCAAGCAAGCCAAAGCAATTGCGCTGCAATATGACTGCGAGCTCAAGCGTGTGCGTCGATCTCGCAATTGGGCATTGATTGGTGAGGCGCTCAAGATTCAAGCTTTTACCATCGATTTACGTGCACTAGATGATGATGGTTGGCGTTATCTTATTCAAAAAATTACCACGGCGCTTCTTGAACATGCTGACAAGTTAGAACCGCTTGACACTAAACTAACGCGATTAATCACTGAAACCCCTGGCATTACATTAGGGGAGTTAATGCAACTGACTCAATGCAGTATTGCTGAAGCTCGCATAGCCCGTTTTAATGCTGAAGTGTAGAGATTGTAATCAAGACTTTTGTACAGCCGCTGCTGGAACATATGGTTAGATTACAGTGAAATAGTTGTGTAGATTGCTTTGTCGATTATCGTGTTGGGTATTGTTTAAATCACTGGGTAGGGAGTTGACCGTTTTAGCGCGATTCGAAGACCTACAGGATTGTGTGAGATATATTATTATCATGGAAGTTAAAAGAAATGCTTTACAATATTTAAAACTCATGTAGTATCTACCTCGCTCTGACATTCAGAGTTATTAATGAACACCAAGTAAAAAGAAAGCCTTAGAATCTCTTCGTTATCGTTGTTATCCTCTGTGTTTCCCTTAGCTTCATAGTGCCATTCAATAATTCAAGCTTGAGCGCATCGCATTTTCGCGACAGATTGATTAATTTAAATATATAAGGGACATAACATGTCTAAAACTACTGGTTTAGTAAAATGGTTCAACGAAGATAAAGGTTTTGGTTTTATCACTCCTGATAACGGCGGCGCTGACGTGTTCGTTCACTTCCGTTCAATCACTTCAGAAGGTTTCAAAACTTTAGCTGAAGGCCAAAAAGTATCTTTCGAAGTTGAGCAAGGCCAGAAAGGCCCTCAAGCTGCTAACGTAGTAGCTGAGTAACTCTTACTTTGTAAGATAGCGCAAATAGTCTAGCGACTGTTTGCGCTTTTTTTTGCCTGTTTTTTAGCAACATTAATACCATCAAACTTTATGGGTTTACTCTTTGTCGAGTTGCTCGCCCCGCGGCTATTTCGTTTTTCTCCTCGCACTTCTATATTGATCTACATCAACGCCAATTTGTCTAAAACACGCCATTATATTAGTCGTACTTAATGCTAATTTTATAGGCGCCAGCAATGACGGATGAAAAGTTAATGGTATGCCTAAAAGTCTGCATTTTTACTGGTATCTGTCTCATTTTATTGGGTGTGTATTTACATAATTTTAGTGATGTGATTGAAGCGATGGCTGTAAACGGCATTATCATCAGTGCAATGTGTGTCGCTTTTGGCATGATTTTGTCTCTACCGACCAAAATGTATCTGACATTTTTGTTAGTGATGCGTGAAGCTGAAATCTGCCATAAATAGCAAACGTACGGCCTTTAATACTTCAAGAATGGTGTTGTACACCTTACTCAATTAACGATTCTGCTTTTACGCATATCCTCATTTTCTGTTGTCTTTTTTGTTATTAATGATTGTGCATTAATTTGCGCTATTTGCTGTGCTACATGTATTTCTGATGCCAATTTGGAATGAATTGTATTGCTAATCCTTCATTTTTTTTCATTAGCTGCTTTTAAGTTCGCCAATCTATTTCTAGATAAATAGCAGTAATAAAGTGGTAATGCAGCAGTGATTATTACTTAATTGATACAACAGGTTTTTAATGCAGGATTAATTCTTAATGTATTGATTTAAATGATTTTTAAAAAATATTACTTACAGTCATTATGTAGTTTTAATCATTTTTTGTAACATTTTTGTGTGATTTATGCAGCCTTTTCATATTGAATCGGGTGACATTCAGTATTGGATCCGTTATTACTGTTAATGACACGATAAATAAATGACATTTAAGGGAAAAAAATGAGTCCATGGTTTACTAATGTTCAGCTTGGCTTTGACATGGCGACCAGCCTGACGATTGTTGGCGCTGCGATTACTTGGGTTATACGAGAAAAGAAGCAAGCGGAAGCTGAAAAAGCCCGTGGTATTAATCAACAAGTGAGATCGACCAGTCTTAAAAAAGTGCAAGATGTACTGTTTGAGATGGAAGATAAGTTTTCCGTGTTGATTAATGAAACGCAATCCTTTGAAAATATGATTGATAACCGGGTGCGTAAAGTTAATGACCAATTAGACTTTACTCGTTTAAATGCGGCACTTAAACGAGACGAGAACTTTTTAGTGAAAGCCATCGACCGCCTACAAGCCATTCGTTTAGAGCTAGGTCAATTTTATGAGCTCATCCAGGTGAGACGTTATAGCTTAATACCGTTACTTGATGCGATTGAAGAGGGCGATAAGTACATTGGTGTGTTCCAGCGTAATATTGATGAAGTGGGTGATGCATACAATCAAATGACATCGGGTAATGTGTCACTGCTTAAAGAGTTACAAGCGGTTGTCACCTTACTTAATAATGAATACGGTGACGAGCTGGTTGACGTGACTGATGAGCTTAAAAAAGAACTGTTTCAGAAAATTTCTGCAGATGAAAAATTCATGAAACCGATTCAGTCTATTATTTATGATGAAGACTATTTTTACTGGGTTCAGCGATTTGTTCCTGCTGGCAAAGAAGAAGACTACTTAGAAAAAGTCGTTAGACCGAGTAAAATTGAAGACAAAGATTTGTGTTCTGAAGTGATGGTTCACTTTATATTAGCCTTGATAGGTAAGAACCATGAATTGATCTCTCAAGTGCTCAGAACCGCTTCTGGCTCGGTGATGAAAGCGCGGATTGAATGTAAGGATATCTTGATTTCACTGAGTGCGATTTCACATAAGTTGGTGATGGATAATAACAGTGAATCACTCGAAAAAGTGATTGAGAAGTATGAAGCTGAAGAATATTTTGGCAGAAATGTCACGATTCGCTAACTGTGTTGATTCTTAAACCATAACTGCAAATATTGTCATACTCATAAATCGTCTAGAGAGAGCTACCTTTCTAGGCTTTTTTGTATTTAGGCTGCTCAGTTAATATAGCTGGTTGTTCATCTTACGTTTCTGAAACCGTTTAATATATGCCGTTTAACATCGATATCTGATCAATTTTGATTTGTCTCATTCGACACTTTTTGGGGCTTAATAAGTTAAATTGTATTCTTTTCGGCAATTAACCCAAGACTAATGAGGCAAAAACACCGATAATTCACGGTAATTAGACAAGCTGGCCGTTTGGCTGCGCACGACTGTGGAAATATTCAATGGAAATCAAAGTAAACTTTCTCGATAACTTGAGACTCGAAGCCAAATTTGACGACTTTACCGTTACGGCAGACCAACCGATCCGCTACAAAGGTGATGGCTCAGCCCCTAGTCCTTTTGATTATTTCTTAGCATCGTCAGCGCTTTGTGCTGCTTACTTTATCAAGGTGTACTGTAAGGCTCGTGATATTTCAACTGAGCACATCAGGCTGTCGCAAAACAACATTGTTGACCCTGAAGATCGCTATAACCAAATCTTCCAAATTCAGGTTGAATTACCTGATGATATTTCGGCTAAAGACCGTGAAGGTATTTTACGTTCTATTGATCGTTGTACCGTTAAAAAAGTGGTACAAACTGGCCCTGAGTTTAAAATCGAAACCGTTGAAAACCTCGCTTCAGACGCCAATGCGATGTTAATGGGCCAACCCGATGGTGATAGCAATACCTTTATTTTAGGTAAAGACTTACCGCTTGAACAAACCATTCAAAACATGACGGGCTTATTAGCTGACCTTGGGATGAAGATTGAAATCTCATCATGGCGAAATATTGTACCTAACGTGTGGTCTTTACACATTCGTGATGCCGCATCACCGATGTGCTTTACCAATGGCAAAGGTGCGACCAAAGAGAGCGCCTTATGTTCTGCTTTAGGCGAGTTTATTGAGCGTTTAAATAATAACTTTTTCTATAATGATCAATTCTTTGGTGACGAGATTGCCAATAGCGAATTTGTCCATTATCCAAATGAAAAATGGTTTGCACTTGAAGATGATGATGCGCTGCCTACGGGATTATTAGATGAATATTGCCTAGACATCTATAACCCAGATGAAGAGTTATGTGGCTCGCACTTAATTGATACTAACTCAGGCAATAAAGCTCGCGGTATTTGTGCTATTCCTTACACGCGCCAATCTGACGGTGAAACGGTGTATTTCCCGTCTAACTTGATTGAAAACTTGTTCTTAAGCAATGGCATGAGTGCAGGTAATAACTTGCAAGAAGCCCATGTTCAGTGTTTGTCTGAAATTTTTGAACGTGCAGTAAAACGTCAAATTATTGAGCAAGAAATTGTACTGCCAGACGTGCCAATGGCGGTATTAGAGAAGTACCCAAGTATTTTAGCGGGTATCAAAGGCCTAGAAGAGCAGGGCTTCCCTGTTGTAGTGAAAGACGCATCATTAGGCGGTCAATTCCCAGTGATGTGTGTCACCTTAATGAACCCACGTACTGGCGGTGTATTTGCCTCGTTTGGCGCACACCCAAGTTTTGAAGTGGCATTAGAGCGTAGCTTAACTGAGTTATTACAGGGCCGTAGTTTTGAAGGCTTAAATGATGTGCCAAAGCCTACATTTAATAGCATGGCCGTGACCGAGCCAGAAAACTTTGTTGAGCACTTTATTGATTCTACTGGAGTTATTTCCTGGCGTTTCTTTAGTAGCAAATTTGATTATGAATTTTGCGAATGGGACTTTAGCGGCACTAACGAGCAAGAAGCTAAGGCGCTGTTTGGCATTTTAGAAGACATGGGCCGCGAAGTGTACATTGCTGAGTTTACTGATTTAGGTGCATCAGCATGTCGTATTTTAGTGCCTGATTACTCTGAAGTGTATCCGGTTGATGATTTGATTTGGGATAACACCAACAAATCACTTAACTACCGCGAAGACATTTTAAATCTGCACTCATTAAGCACTAAAGCCTTGTCTAAGCTTGTTAATCGTTTAGAAGAAAGCCAATTAGATAATCAAACCGATATCCCGACATTGATTGGCATCGTGTTTGATGAAAACACCGTTTGGGGCCAGTTAACCATTATCGAGTTAAAGATTTTGATTTATCTTGCACTCGGTGAGCATGAAGATGCGTTAGAGTTAGTTGAAGAGTTTTTGCAGTTTAACGACAATACAGTTCAGCGCCGTTTGTTTTATCAAGCAGTCAATGCCGTGCTTGAAGTGACTTTAGATGAAGACTTAGCACTTGAGCACTTTATTGGTAACTTTACCCGTATGTTTGGTCAGGAAGTAATAGACAACGTGGTGGGCTCGGTCAATGGCACGGTACGTTTTTATGGCCTAACGAAAACCAGCATTAAGCTTGAAGGTATTGAGCCACATTTACGTTTAATTGAAAGTTATAAAAAGCTGCATCAAGCGCGTAAAATCAAAGCGGGTTTGTAACGTTTAGACAGATAAACGATTAGCATAATAAAAAAAGCGAACCTAACTGGGTTCGCTTTTTGTTTTTGTCAGCGGTTCTGCTGTCAGCTTGCTTACAGTAATTATTGTTTATCTAAATAAGTATCTACTGCAGCTGCTCTATCTTCAGCGTGCTGTAACAACGCATCAACAGCGCGATAAAAATCACTGCTGCTTTCTAGGAAGCTATAGCCCGATACTTCAGTAGTCGCATAGGGTTCAATAAGTGCTGAGTAAGCATTGTAGCTTGCTTGCATCTTATTGGTTTCAAATGCATCGCTAATCACCTCAAGTAGATACTCGTTATAACGGTCACGATATACATCATCTGCGTATAGCTTAGAGATGAGTGGCCAGCTGCTTGAGTTGAGGTCAGAGAAGTCTAATGCTAATGCACCACCTTGCTTGCCGTCTTGCAATGCTTCGTTATTATCCCAAGGGATCCAGGTGAGCTTTGATGTGTCAGGATCGTTATATAAATAATAGTTGTGTGGCATTAAGCCGTAAGTGTCCCAGTTTTGAATGATGCCATTAACGGCTAAGTATTTTAAAAATACATCAACATCAAATACCGCTTCTAGATTCGCTCGCCATGTTTCTGGATCTGTGGTGCGAGTGTCGTCATGCAAGGCGGCAAATAGAGCTTCAATGTCTGACCAATCTTCGTCGTCTTCATTGGTTTTTTTCTCAAAGTCTGTTTGGTTAAACGAACCCTCAACAAACATTGCGCCATCATCTTCGGGTTTATATAAGTTACCTTTGTCGCTAGAAAATTGTGTGTCGATTACCGTGTCATCAATTTCTTCTACAAGCGTATATAAACCAAAATATTCAGGGCCGTCTCCATGGTCAACGTATAAAGTATAAAATCCGGTGTGTGATACCGCCAATCCGGCGTCTTTAAACACATCAGCAGCGACTTTTTCACGTAATAATGATTCGTCGTCATAGTTGTTTTTTAGACTAAGTTTTTTGAAGCCATAAAATCGTTGGTTTTTAATTTGCGGGTAATCGTCTTCGTACTCATCAAAATCGAGTTTGAAGGCTAACTTTAAAATGCCTTGCTGCCAGCTGGTTTGTAGTGACGAGTTGCCTTTAAAGCGGATGCCAACGCGATACCATTCAATCCCATTATAAAAGACCTCAGCGGGAACAAATATTGCGTCTTCTTCAGTATCGGTTAATCCATTTGAAGTGGTTCTTCCAAACTCACCATAGGTAGCCGTCATATCATCTAACATGCTCTGCCAACGCTCTTCGGTGACAACGATATCGAATCGTTTGACTTCAGTATCATTAAATACTTCATCAAAGTTAGGGTCGATATTTTTACTGTGAGTTTCGTCAGTCCAATCGGTCGCTTCAAAATCTGCGTCGGTGACTTCAGTTGTCGTGGTATCGGTTTCGGTGGTGTCGGTACTTGTTACTGTTTCTACGGCATCAGTTGTACTGTCGCTTTCACCACAACCTGTCAGTAATAATAAGCTACTGAGTGTGAGTGTAAATAACAACGTAATCGGCCGGTTAAACAACCTATTGATTGGGTATAAATGATTACTGGTCACCATCAGATTCTCCTAACATTTGCTTATGCTGAGTGATACGATTAATTGAAATAATCTCGTTAACAGTATGTTAGAGAACAAAAGTGTAAAAATTGTGCAGATAGCGTGGATATCTACAGCAAGTCAATAAAAGTGAGGTGTGGGTCATTACTCATGTATTGGGTGCACTTTATTAATCGAGTCAGTATCCATTGAGGCAGTGTTTACTTATCGCAATAGAGTGACCATAAGCGTTAATCGTTTACGCTGTTTTAGCGCTTAGCAAGCTGTGGGTTTACTGTGATTGCATTTTACATTAATGTAGTGAATACGATTAAGTGTTAATAATATGTAAAAACAAAATCTTAGACACTCAAGGACGATAAATGAAATCTTCACTTTTTTTGCTCAGCTGTGCAATGTTAAGCCCTATTATTAACGCCAATGAGCTACCGCCAATTTTAGATTTTTACCCACTTTGTACACCGAAAACTATCGATACTGCCAATGATAAAATAGTCTACGATATTGACCCAGGCTTGCTGGAATCGTCTAATGATGGTGTGCTATCCCATCGTGATGTTTATGTTCAACAAGCCTTGGTGGAAATACAGCGCAAAGCCGCAGCAGCAGGAGCTGATGCGGTTATTGTTGATAGATTAACAGTAGGCGGAATTGATCGAAGTATTGACTTGCAAGATGACAGTAGCCGAGTTAAGTCGAACACCCAACAAATCCATGTGATTACCACTGTGCAATACGTTAACTTGTGTGACGATACACGGCTTAGCAGCGACCCCACACCTTATAACAGTAAGGGTAAAGCTGTTTCGTATACCCAAACCACCGTTAAGTTGACAATGCCAAACGAGGGCAATGTATTAAAGCAAGCGCAAAAACATCAAGCACCTGATGCGCTTATTACAACCGACAGTGCTTATGGCATACACATTGGTGATTCGGTTGATGATTTATTACCTGCATTAGGCCCTCACAGTATTCAATTGCAACTCGACAATGGTGCAACCGTTTTTGGTTACGGGCGCAGTTTATGGTTTGTGATTAAAGACAGTCGTGTCGCAATGATTACCCAGAATTTAGGCTTGTTAAATGGTCATGGTCAAAACCAAATTGCCTTAAGCGAAAACTATGATAGCGATAATTGGGTGATTGCGAACCAGGTACATCAAGGTGATGAGCTTTCTAGTGTGAAAGCGCATTTAGCGCTTAAAAAGCAAGGTGATGTTTACAGTGTGGCAGGTAAAAATAGCCGCTTGTTATTAACCTTTGAAGACTATAATGAAAGTCTAGATAATGCGGCTATTTCTCGGCTTAACAGTTTTGCCATTATGCCATTAACAGTAACCGATGAGCATCACGTTAAATTGGGTAATTTTGACGATATTGATATCGCAACATTGCTGACATTAACATCTAAGCAAGCTTATACCCTACAATCACAACAGCTTATCAATCAAATCCAATTGACAGACAGCGGCCCCAAAGTGCTGGTGAATAGTAATGTATTATTGGGATTTGACCGCCAAGGTGTCGTTAACTCAATCAAAATTACTGAGTCCATGCTGGGCAAGCAAACGGTGAGTGAATTTAATGCAGTGCTTGCTAGTTACAACTTGCCCACTATTAAGTCTGAATTGTTAGCGCGATACCCAAATGCAGAGGATAATTTTGATAACATCATGCTGACAAAAGGGGTGGTAATGTTGTCAATTAATTTTGATTCATACGATGATGATGCGCAGCTAATTGATCTCACTTTACGATTTTAATTTAGATAATCACGAAAGAGAAAAGTGGTGTTAAGAGTGAAACCTCCGCGGATAAAGAGAAGATTATTGAGGGTCAATGCGCTAAAGTACCCCCCAAGTTAGTTGGGTATTAAGTTGTTAGGAAGTGAAATGAATATTGAAAATGCTGTGATTGATAATTTGGCTGATTTAGAGCGCTTTTTAGTGTTAGTTGAAAAGGGTGGTTTAGGTTTAGAAGGCGTTGCTGGTGTAGGTATGGCAACCAGTAAAGCTGATGGTCGTCATTTTGTTGCGGTATTTGGTGATAACCATAAGCTTTTACTTAGCCGCTGGGTGACACCTGAAATTTTTGAAACGGGTCAAGATATGGTTAAGAATGGGGTTAAGTCTAAGCACTGATCACCCTAGGTCAAATCAAGACGAATACCGTTTAAACAAAAAAGGCAGAATAGATATTCTGCCTTTTTTAATGGTTATGGTGCAGTTATTTCATCATTTAGCTTACGGTAAGTGTATTACTTATCTGAATTGGTTGAGCCAATTTTATGGATGGCTAAGTCGGCGCCAATAAATTCGTCTTCCTGGCTTAAGCGTAAGCTGGATACTTTATTGACGATACCGTAAACAATGAAACCGCCAATTAACGCCACCATCACGCCAGCAATACTGCCGACTAATTGCGATAGAAAGCTCACCCCACCAAGGCCGCCTAATGTTTGCTGGCCAAAAATACCGGCTGCAATACCGCCCCACACACCACATAAACCGTGAAGTGGCCATACACCAAGTACATCGTCTATCTTGCTGCTGCGCTGTAATTTAGTGTACACCCAAACAAATAAACCGCCAGCCACACCGCCGACAACAAATGCGCCAACAGGGTGCATTAAATCAGAACCCGCACATACGGCAACTAAGCCTGCTAAGGGGCCGTTATGAATAAATCCTGGGTCATTTTTACCCACAATCAACGCGATAACCGTGCCGCCGACCATGGCCATTAAACTATTCACCGCTACTAAACCGCTAATGCCATCGAGTGTTTGTGCTGACATCACGTTAAAGCCAAACCAACCGACAATGAGTATCCATGAGCCAAGTGCTAAAAAGGGAATGTTAGACGGGGCGAATGCAATACCGGGTTTACGGCCACGGCGAGCGCCAAGTAAATAAATCGCCACTAATGCAAGCCAACCGCCCATAGCGTGTACCACCACTGAGCCGGCAAAATCATGAAATTGCGCGCCAAATTGACTTTCTAACCAGGCTTGAAAGCCGTAGTTACCATTCCAAATAATGCCTTCAAATAGCGGGTATACAAAAGCCACTATCATAGCCGAGGCAAATAAGAACGGCCTAAAGCTACCGCGCTCGGCAATACCGCCAGAAACAATGGCTGGGATCGCGGCAGCAAAAGTGAGTAAGAAGAAGAATTTGACTAACTGATAGCCGTTATCAGCTCCAAGTGTTTCAGCACTGACAAAAAAGTGGCTGCCGTAAGCGATTTGATAACCAATGACAAAGTAGGCAATGGCTGAAAAAGCAAAGTCCGTTAGAATTTTAACTAGGGCATTAACCTGATTTTTGTGTCTGACGGTACCGACTTCTAAAAATGCAAAGCCAGCGTGCATGGCTAATACCATGATTGCACCAAGTAAGATAAACACCGTGTCTGCACTTTGTGCAATAACCCCAATTGCATTACTAATATTGTTCATTTCAATTGCCATATACCGATTCTCTTTGGAAATTCATGCGTTTATAAAGCAAAAGCCATTCCGTTTTTATAGTTCAATTACAATATGGCGGTCTCTTATGGTGCAAATTGCTGAAAATGTTGCTGAAATGTTTTAGGTTATGCTCAGTGTTTGTGCAATCAATAAACTTGATTATGCTAAAAAAGCGCCTTGAAACAGTGAAAAGTATTGATGATGTATCATGCTGGTGCGCTCCCGCTTTATTTTGGTGCGTCGCAGTGTCGATTTAATTAACCTTACATTAACCGCTATTATTGGGATAACCTTGTGTATATCTAAGCGATATTTAAATCGTTGGCCGATGCAATTAAACGGTGTAATAGGAACTTTATGACAACAGTAAGAGTGGCTGGGGTAGGAATGATCCCATTCTGTAAGCCGGGACAGCAGCAACCCTATCGTGTGATGGCTGCTGAAGCCATTAAGTTAGCAATAGCAGATGCTGGCATCAATGCTAAAGCAATTGGCCAGGCATATGGCGCTTATATCTATGGTGACAGCACTTGCGCGCAACATGCCTTTTACGATGTGATACAAAGCGGTATTCCAATTATTAATGTGAATAACAATTGTTCGAGTGGTTCTACTGCACTGTTTTTGGCTCGTCAGGCGGTGCTATCGGGTCAGGTAGAGTGTGCATTGGCGTTTGGTTTTGAAGAAATGCAGCCCGGTGCATTAGGCTCACACTGGGAAGACAGAGAAAGTCCATTCGAACGACTCGATCCCGTATTGCAACAGTTCAATGCACCACAAGGTCCTATTGCGTTACGTGCTTTTGGTGCGGCAGGGCGTCATTACATGGATAAATACCATATAGGCGCAGATATCTTTGCTAAGGTGGCCGAGAAGTCACGCAGGCATGCCATTAATAATCCTTACTCAATGTTTTCAACGCCATTAACTTACCAGCAAGTGCTCGACGATAAGGTGATATACGACAAGTACCTCACACGTTTAATGGCGTGTCCGCCGACTTGTGGTGCCGCGGCGACGATTGTGTGCAGTGAAAAATTTGCCCGCCAGCATGGCATCGTATCTAAAGTAAAAATTATTGCGCAAGCGATGGCCACTGACACCGAACTCTCGTGGCAAGACCCTATTAACGCTGTAGGTAAAGCCATGAGCCAACAAGCGGCAGAACAAGTGTATTGCGATGCCGGAATTGGCCCAAGAGATATCGATGTGATTGAACTGCACGATTGCTTTACCCCAAATGAAGTGATCACTTATGAAGCCCTAGGGCTTTGCCCTGAAGGTGGTGCGGTAGCGTTTATTGCCGATGGAGACAATACTTATGGCGGACGATATGTGATTGGGCCATCGGGTGGTTTGATGTCAAAAGGGCATCCCATCGGGGCAACGGGGCTTGCGCAATGTACCGAACTAACCTGGCATTTGCGCGGGAAAGCAGGTAAACGACAAGTTGAGAACGCGAGGCTAGCACTGCAACATAATGTCGGTTTAGGCGGTGCAGTCGTGGTGACCTTATACGGGGTCTAGCTATGTTCATGCGCCGTAAAACCGCCAATACAGTGAGAAATATTTCACACTGTATTGGCGGTTAACGTTATATCTAATATTCAGCTAAGTGGTTTTTTTCGTTTTGCGACCAAATGTGCGGCGACAAAATGTGACGAGACTGAACGATAATATGCCCGTGCCAATCAATGACACCAATGTAATCAATGCCACATAACTGGCTGGCATATTCAATCCATCGTGGAGTGGGCGAACAAAGCTGGCTATTCTGCCCGATATCGGTCTGTCGCTGTGGGTTAATGCAGATTCGATAACGCCTGTAGTATGGTTAATGCTGATCCGATCGGCTTCTCGTAACCATACGCCCGGATGCTCATCGAATTGAATCGAAAATATCTGTGCTACTGGTTTATGGCTATCAGACTGCGGTTTCTTACTCGGTTTTGAGCGTGGTTTGCTTACCGAAACTAACTCCGCATTTGGCCACACTTGTTGAGCACTGGTGAGTTGGCTTAACCAATTATTGCCCTGGCTTATCGGAAACGACTGAGCAACAGGTTTTTGATTTAACGCCCCAGTCCATAAGCTATTGTAGGTAATTAAAAACCCACTCACACACAATATAAATAATGGTATTGAGATAAACAGCCCTAACTGAATATGGCTTTTAAGCAAACTGCTTGAACGGGTATTTTTAGGTAACGTTTGTTTTAAACGAAAACCATTACGTACTCGCCACCATAAATACATTCCGATTAAAGTCACAATGCCGCCAGCCAAAGAAGCCCAGGCATTGATGTACTTGCCGCCGTTTTCGATTAAAAAATTACGATGTAACCAGAAGGCGGTTTCATAAAAAGGTAAATCGAATGAAGAGCGGCTTGCCAGTTCGTTTAGTTCATTATCTAAGGCAATGGCCTTACCGCGTGCACTTGCTTGAACATAAGGCGTGTGTTCAGTGGGGAAGCGCACCGAACTCATTTCTGGATAGAGTTCAAAAACGGCAGTGACCGTATTGGCTTTTTGCTCCAGTGTCATTGGTGCAAATGTTTGGCCTAAATTATCTGTGCGTTTTAATAAATCAACGCTGCCTAAATAAACCCCTGTCGTTAGTACAATTAGCATCGTAATACTAACCGTGAAACCTACCCAGTTATGAAACCATTTTAATGCTGAAACTATGTTCATATTATGTGCTCAAATTACATTACAAAAAGCTGATTTTATTGTGCTTTTAGATTGTGATAATGATGAAGAGAAATTGATGGTAATGATAATTAATCTCAATAAATTGTTCAATTAAATAAGTGTAAAGATCGCTGGCTAAATAGCCGTAAAAAATATTTTTTAACTGAAATCTTGAACTGAAACTGAGTATCAATGACAGCATGGCCGTTGACGTTTTATATGGGTAGGCTGCTTGTTGAGGCATACGGACAATAAGCAAAACTAAAAAACACATCGATTAAATTTTTAATCTATTGATTATTATGGGTAAAAAACTCCTGGCGGGCATGCCGGTTAAATTATTTGAGTAATCGTTCAAAACAAGCTTGAGCGATCGTTCAGTATGGTCTATAGTTATTTCAATTCGAAAACCTGATTCGAAAAACTTAGTTTAAAAAAGAATGCCCAAATTTATTAATCTATCCGAGGTAATATTATGACTTCATTTACTATCCATACCGTCGAAAGCGCACCACAAGAAAGTAAAGCCATTTTAGAGGGTGCTAAAAAGCAAATGGGTATGATTGCCAATTTATATGGTGTGTTAGCCGAGTCGCCAAGCACACTCAAAGCATACCAACAGTTACATCAATTATTTTCAGACACATCATTTGATGCTGAAGAGTTAACAGTAGTATGGCAAACCATTAATGTTGAAAACGAATGTACTTATTGTGTGCCAGCGCATACTGCAATTGCCCATTCAATGAAAGTTGATCCTGCAATTACAGAAGCGCTTCGTAATAAAACCGCTATGCCAACGGCTAAATTACAAGCGCTACACGATGCAACATTAAGCATTGTTCGTAACCGCGGTAATATTTCGACAGCTGAACTTGAAGCTTTTTATGCAGCAGGTTATGGCCAACAGCAAGTGCTAGAAATTATTTTAGGCTTGTCACAAAAAGTGATCAGTAACTACACCAACCATGTTGCAAAAACACCGGTTGATGACGTATTCAAAAAGTTTGCTTGGTAATATCTGTTATCGACAATCTGTTACCGACAAATCAGCCTTGATTGCTAATAGATTAAGGCATGACTCTTTAGTACCAATTTAGTACCAATGCCAGCGATATCGCAAATGGCATTGGTATTTTTTTGTGTGAATTAATTGATAAAGCCCAGCGCTAACGGCGCTGGGCTTTATCATTGGCGTTGTGAAGCCAAAATATGCGGCTTAGGTAATACATTGATAATGCGATTGTCAGCAGCGGTATTGCAAAATCGGCTCAGCAGTTATTCAATCTGCATTACCGACCACTGCAAGGTATTGAGTCGGGTAATACCGTGTTTATTACCGGTAAATACAGTGTCTCAGCAGCGATGCGCGAATTTGTAAGCCTGATTGAAATAGGATGATTTTTGCGTGTGTTTTACGGGTTAAACGTCATGCTAGCAAACTCCAATAAGCGTGGATGTTGTTAATATCGCATCATTCAACTTAGCGAGTGGCATCTTAACGGCAGCAAAAATCACAGTGGTTAATGATAACGCTGCTTTTTTTTGGGGCTTGCTGTCCTAAAATAGGTGTCTTAAATGATTGCAACATAACTTGGGTTTATATTTGCTGCATGCCTGTGAATGTTGATATAATAACGGGTTACAAAATTACCTATTTACAGACTTTTTTATCTCGCAATCAATGCCACATCGCCTGCAGGAATACCTATGATTAACCACTTTAGCGTACTGGGCGTCAGAGCCAATGCCAAAGAAGATGACATAAAAAAAGCCTATAAACGTTTATCGAATAAGTATCACCCAGACAAATTACTTGGGGCATCTGACGATGAGAAACAACAAGCATCAGTTCAGCTCCAACGAGTCAAAAAAGCTTACGAAGTGTTGTCAGATAAAAAGCAGAGAAGTGCTTTTATCAATGATTTTAACAACGTAATTGTTACCGATCCTGCAGCCGCTATGCGCGGATTGTGGGACGAATATTATTCCTGAGTATCTCATGGCTAAACATCTTAATATCTCACGCATTAATGAGCTAAAAAATAATGCCAATGACAATATAGAATCTTACAACGACCCTGATACGCCCAATGCACTGGCAAAGTTTACCAGCCAAATCAGAGAGATATTGTTGGCCGACCCAGGGATGCTAGATTCAGTCCCTGAATATTTACCTGTCGCGCTGTATGAAAGAGTTAAGTTCTCACCTGAGTCAAAGCGCCAATGGGCGCATTGGATTAGCTTGAATATTCACCCTGGCTGGGATGAATTTAAAACGACGATTGCGTTTAATAACGCCGATCTTCCTCTGGCGCTTGCGGTACGTAAATATAACGAAGATTTGCTTATCGAAAGTTGTGCCGTGGTGTATTTGTTAGAGACTCAGGGAGATACAGCACCCAAGCCTGACGAAGATGATTCTTATGGTCTTCATGAACGTGATGAAAACGATGAAGATGACACGGACTATGATAGCGATGAAGAAGGTTATTATGACCAATATGATGAGGATATCGAATGAACAGTCTCATTGAAATAACAGCCGCTGAAATACAAGAGCTGGCAAATGTTGAGCCTAAACAGGCCAGCAAGCGATTTGAATTGATTGCGACATCAATGTCAGATGATCAGTTAGTTGAAGTTATCGAGAAAATGGATATCGTCACGCTGACACAAATTAATAGTCAACATGATATTTCGTGTCCATCGATTATGTCTGAGTTAATGTCGCCAGAACAGATCCGCGACATTGTTTGTCAGCAGCCGCTTTATTGGGAAGAGAAAATCAAAAGTAATGCCGAAGAGTTAATGCATCATACCTTTGATTTTATGACTTATCTTATTCGAATCCAAGACAGTGAAGAGAAGCAAACTGCAATTTTAGAGTGTTTGGCCGAAGATCCAGCCGCGCTGTTTTATCTATCGATTCCGTTTATCGAGCTTATTTTAGGCGGTACCAGCAGTGATGACGAAGAGATAAACGACACTTTTGATGATGAAGCTGATGAAGAAACCGTGGGTTACTCAGATTGGCAAGCCGATGAAGAGGCTCACAGTCTTAGCATTGATGACCCTCGTAGTTTATTAGCATTGATCCGCGATCGCGCGCCTAATGTTGAAAAGGCGATTAAGAACATGCTGCGTAACACCGGCTCTGACTGGCAGTTAATTATCAGCCAGTTTGCCAGCGAGTTAGTGATACAGGCGAAAGAAAAGAACCAGGTCACCGACGAGTATGCTGAAGTTGATGACATGTTTAGCTTTCTTGATTAAGGGTTCTGCAAATGCAATTGGTATTACGTGACGAAAATCAGGGGCCCTATCTGAGTCGGGTGCTGGCTTATGGCCGAACCGAAGAATTGCTCAGTAATGATCAATTGGGACAGATCAAAGCGAAAGCCATTTTGATGAGCCTTAAGTTCGCTGATAAATTTTATAACAAGTATAAAATGCATTTGCTTGAAGAAGCCGCACAAGATGTCATTGGCATTGTTAGCATTGGTTTAATGGCATTATCCGACCAAAGTCAGGCTAATGCTATTCGGTTGCTATTGACTGATGACGGCGTAGTTAAGTCGTTCCAGAAGGGCTGGGGAATGTTAACTCAAGTGAGTCAACACAGGCTTCATGGTAAATCGGTTTACGGTGATGTGGATAAAGTGTTGCTTGATCAAGTCTCGAGTCCACCAGATTGTGACGAATGGCAAGGCTGGGCGTACTACCAAGAAGCATTAGCTGAGCATAATCGCCAGCAATCTATTAATGCCTTATTGGCTCAGTTCTACATTACCGGCACTTTTGATCCAATGGATTATATTAATCTAGAAAGTACTCTGGCAGAAGCTGTGTTGTATCGGATATTTTTTGACGGTAAAAAAGTCCGTCAAGATCTTAAACGACGTATGGTTAGCGTAGAACTTAAAGATGAATGGTTTGACCTCGAATTTATCGAGCAACAAACTAAGGCTGCCTTAGCTGAATTACCTAACGAGCTTGCTGATGCCATTCGTTTAGATTTAGGTAAGCATTTTAATGCTGCTTTATTACGCACGCTGCATTTCTCTCGTAGTTATCAAGAGTTGGCCATTCAAAATGCCTCTCCTGAACGATTGGAGCGCCTGGAATACAAAGAAGGCTTAATTGGTCTACTTGGTTGGCCAATTTATATCGACTTATAGTTGGGTTTTAGGAAGCTTGTGAGTGAGCAAGCTTCCTACATCCACTGGTTATTCCTACGATTATTCACTTCCAAATTACCCATCATGATAAAACCTCTCATTACCGTTATGTTGTACATCATTTATCGCCACTGTGTTAAATAGCTTACTTCGAGGTTTTTGTTGCAACTCTTTTCTTTCAAATTACACTCGTTGTAAACACGCCTGTTTCCCTATTCAACACTGACTTAATGGTTAACTTATTCATATATAAAACATATGTGGGTTGTATTTTCTGCTATCAGGTCGATACAGAGGTGTGGATAGTGTGGTGTAAAAGGTTTTAATGTTTACTGAAGCATTGTCTCGATGATTGATTACCAACTCATTTTTGATAATGTTTAGCTTTTGTGGTGGTTCATTGGCAGTCATAATCCCTGTAATATAAGGCATTGCTGATAAAGATAGTTAAAATCGGCTATATTCTAAAAAAGTGTTGTATGAGAATTCGCTTTGATCATGTGTACAAGGAAGAGACTTTTGGGTGTAGATATACTGCATAAAAAGTCGATAACGCAGCCGAAGGGTTCGGCTAAAAAACGTTTTATTCTTTGTTGAGCTATTACTTTGTTAAGCAACTAGTGCTTAGATTGCTTGGCTGCAATGCACTCACCGCCATGAGTACGTTTTTATTGAGAACGAATTTTAACCAATAAAAAACTATATTGAGGTCCAAGCATTTCAAAATAACTAATTTGGTTTGTAGTTGTGTATGGTATTGGTTTTGTGTCATATTTTACCATTAAGTTAAGTCGTTTTTACGTCATTGAAAGAGTGATGGTCGACAGCAATTGTTGGTAATGATATTGGCTAGCTAATTGATGGGGTTCAATTTACATCTGTTTTCCGTTAGTTGTTAACACGTTAATCGTTCTTTGGGCCGAGTCTACTGCCTATTCCACCCTTTTTATTTTATTGCTCCTAGGATCCAATATGCTGAGTAGTTTACGTGCTTATCGTTCGTCCATTATTTTACTGAGTGCCTTACTGCTGGGCGGATTATTTGGCGGGTTATTTCCTGAGTGGGCTATTAAGCTTAAACCTATTGGGCAAATTTTCCTCAATCTATTATTTATGATCATCGTGCCATTGGTCGCGGTGAGCGTGATGTCATCTATTGCTCACATGACCGATTTAAAGAAATTAGGCGCGATATTAGTGTCTATTATGGCGGTGTCGATTGTCATGGCGATTATTCCGTCTGTGGGCGTGGTGTTGTTGGCGTTAGCATATGATCCCGCGCAAGGGGTGACATTAGACTTAGCTAATACCGTAGAGGCAGCCTCTGGCAGTATGGATTTTGTCAGCTTATTAACCACCAATGATTTTGTTGGGCTGCTGTCTAAGTCGAATATTTTAGCCTTGATTATTATGTCGGTGATTGCTGGAGTTGCCATTGGCCAGTCTGGTGAAGACGGCCAAAAAGTCAGCCGCATGTTAGACAGTTTAAATACCGTTATTATGAAAGTGATTTCACTATTAATGTATGTTGCACCTATTGGTTTAGGGGCTTATTTTGCCGCAACCATGGCCAGCCAAGATACTGAGTTAATGGGCACCTTTGCCCGTGCGGTTGGATTGTTTTTTGTTGCTATGGCGCTGTATTTAACCGTGGGTTCAACCATCTATGCCTGGATTGGTGGTGGGGTAAAAGGGGTTAAGCAATTTTGGCAACACATGCTTGAGCCAGCCGTCACCGCTTTGGGCACCAGTTCATCTTTAGCCACATTACCGGTGACCATTCGCAGCGCCGCTAAAATGGGTCTAAATGAGCAAATTGCAGAGATTAGCTTGCCGTTGTTGGTTAATTTAAACAAAGGCGGTGCCGCTGCCATTACCGCGTTAAAGATTGTGTTTATTTATTCGTTATTAGGACTCGATTTCACCACCGACGTATTTATGCTGACCATTTTGATTTCGGTGTTGTCTGCATTTGTTATTGGTGGCGTACCGGGTGGGGCGTTTTTAGGTGAGATTTTTATTGTCACCACCTTAGGCTTACCAATGGAGGTTATCCCGATTTTAGTGGTGATAGGGGCGATTACCGATGCGGCATCAACCGTGATAAATGTGGTGCATGACTTAACCGCAACACAGATTATTGAGCGGATTAACGGCAAGCATTATCAAACAAATACCACTGAATAATTGATAACATATCTTGGAATACTCATCATTCCTCATGCTTGCAATGGAGCATCCAATAGCGCTTGAGCAACAATCCATTTTTTGGGTGCTTGGCTAAAAATATCAATAGTCTGGTCCATTGGGTTCAATGGACGTGCTGCTATTCTCAAAAAGCGGAATAAGTGTTTAAGATTGTGTTTTTTGTCACCATGATTAGGTTGCCAGTGCAGGCCACAATGATCCAATGTTGTCATTCAGTCAGCTGATTGAAAGCCCCTGATTATTGAATCGCAGTGCCTAGCAACGTATGATGCGTTTTTTGATTTAACCTCCAAGTCCTAATCCAAATACTATGCGCCATTTAACCACTAGCTATCATCCTGAAACGCCTCTCGATTTTATCAATCATAACCCATCGACCATGCTAACGCGTTTGGCCGCACGAGCGATTGTGTTGCGCGGTAATCAAATATTAATGTTATACACCAAGCGCTATCACGATTATTCATTACCTGGTGGTGGTGTTGATGACGGTGAGCATATTGAGCAGGGTTTAATTCGCGAGCTACTTGAAGAAACCGGCGCTCAGGTGATTGGTGATGTTATTCCGTTTGGTTTGTATCAAGAATATCGTCCGTGGCGCAGAGATGGCTTTGAGTCAGTGAACATGCTGTCTTACTGTTATGTGTGCAATATTGCTGACGAGCTTGGGGAAACCCAGTTTGAGGCTCATGAAATCAATAATGGCATGGTGCCAGTGTGGATGGATATTGATGCTGCGGTTCAACATAACCTCGACACCATGGCAAACAGCAACAAAAAAGGCCTCTCGATAGAACGAGAGACCTTTTTATTAAAACTGATTAAACAAGAACTGTTATAACGTTATGAATCTTTCATCAGTTTGTATTAATCAACTTGTATTAATCAGCTTATAACAATCAGCTCGTGTTAACTCACTGACGTTAAATAAGATTACGCGCGCACTTGACCAACACCACTCACTAGATACTTTTCTGTCGTGAGTGACTCAAGCCCCATAGGGCCGTATGCATGTAGTTTGCTGGTGGCAATACCAATTTCGGCGCCAAGACCCAGCTCACTGCCATCAGAGAAGCGCGATGATGCATTCACCATCACTACAGAGGCATCAACGGTGCGTTGGAACCGCGCTGCAGTTACGTCATTTTGAGTACAAATCACTTCAGTATGGTGGCTACCAAAACGACGGATATGGTTAATGGCGCCGTCAAAATCATCCACTTGCTTAATGGCAATTTCGAGGTCTAAATATTCCTGACCGAAATCGTCATCACCCATCACATTGCAAGCCGTAAAGTATGATTTTGCTTGCTGACATGCATTAATCGTTACTTTATGTTCAGCCAGTGCGATGGCGACTTTTGGTAAAAATTCGGCTGCAATATCTTTATGGACAATCAGTCCCTCTAGGGCATTACACACACCGGTACGTTGGGTTTTACCGTTAAGTAGTAATGATAATGCGATATCAAGATCAGCTTCTTTATCAATGTACAGATGACATACGCCTTTAAAGTGCTGAATAACGGGCACTTTGCTGTTGTCGGTGACAAAGTTAATAAGACCTTCACCACCACGTGGAATAATGACGTCGATATATTCACGTTGCTGCATTAGTTCGAGCATCAGTGCACGATCAGGATCTGGGATCACTGTGATTAACGCTGGCGGTAGCTGATACACTTCGAGCACTTTTTGTAAAATAGAGGCTATCATTTTGCTCGAATGTAACGCTTCTTTGCCGCCACGCAGGATGACGGCATTGCCTGACTTGAAGCACAGTGCGCCAGCATCGGCGGTCACATTTGGGCGAGCTTCATAAATCATGCATACCACACCTAAAGGAACACGCATTTTACGAATGCTTAAGCCATTAGGTCTGTCGCCTAAGTCACGTTGAATGCCCACAGGATCAGGTAGCGATGCCACTGTTTCAATGCCAGCGGCCATAGACTCAATACGTTCATTATTTAATGTTAAACGGTCTAACATTGCCGCGCCCATATCGGCACTTTCAGCGTTTGCTAAATCTAATAGATTAGCTTTAATGATTTCATCACTGTGTGCCCGAAGTGCACGTGCCATGTCTAATAAAATAGTATTTTTAACTTGTTCATCTAATACGGCAAGTGTTTGTGCTGCAATAGCGGCATTTTGAGATAAGGTCTTAATCAAGCTCATATTTGCTCCAAAATGGCGATGTTTTTGTCTGAAATCAATGGTCCGGTTTTCTGTTGCGCATTATTGGCAAACTCGCGGTCATCTTTATCAGAAATAAAGTGAAGTAAGCAACTACTGTAATTTGATTTGGCTTTTGCCAATTTAGTGCCATCGCCTTTGCGCACTAGTACAGTATCACCGACGGAAAAGTTGCCTCTAACGGCGACTACATCGTCACTGGTGAGTTGCGTATCATGTTCTTCAAGGTTGGCACTAAAGTCATTTTCGACAATGAGCTCACCTTGTACTTGAGAGGTATGTGTCATCCAATGTAGATGCTCTTGCATTGGTACATCATACGGGGTGAATAACGTACCCGGGTTTTGACCTTTTAAAAGCTGGTTAAAGGTGTCAGCGTCAAAACCATCCACAATCATGGTTTCAATTCCGTGTGAAATCGCTTTCTCAGCGGCTTCAATCTTGGTTAACATGCCACCAGTACCTACGCTGCTCGTAGCACCGCCAGCCATAGCATAAATCTCAGCATTAATTTCACTGACTTGCTTAATTAGCGTGGCATCTTCATGTAAATTAGGGTTTTTAGTATAAAGCCCTTTCACGTCAGAGCAGATAATTAACGCGTCTGCATCCGCTGCTGCGGCAACCATAGCTGATAAATTGTCATTATCACCCACACGCAACTTGGCAGCGGTAACAGCATCGTTCTCGTTGATAATGGGAAGTAAGCCATTGTCTAACAGGGTAAAAATAGTATTTTTAATGCTGATATAACGCTCACGATCACGTAAATCACCATGGGTAAGTAATAACTGCGCCGAAGGGAAATCAAATAACTTATCCCAAGTGGCCATCATATCGGCCTGACCTGCTGCAGCCATGGCTTTTTTAAGCGAAATACTTGGTTCTGCCGTCTCAGGGAATCGATGTCTACCAGCGGCAACTGAACCTGAAGATACCAATACAACTTGGCATCCTTGAGCGCGACATGTAGCTATAAATTGTGCAATACCCAATAGATAATGACTGCTACAACCTTGTTGATGAGGCGCAATAAGTGCACTGCCTACTTTAACGACAATGCGTTTCCAATGTGAAGTTGACATTATATTCTCTCGGTTATTTCTGCTCAGCTAATACGCGACCGGCTTCATGGAAGGTATCAATTGTTTTTTCGCAAGGATCGGTATCGATAGCACTAGTCACCCAAATGACAACACTGCTGACAATAAAGCCAGGGATCATTTCGTACATCACGCTCGATAACACTTTGCCGTCGGCAAGCACGGGTGCATATATCCAAAATAGCACTGTAGCAGCACCTGAAATAATGCCGGCAACGGCCGCTTTGTGGGTTAAGTTATGCTTGTAAAGGCTAAATAAGATTAATGGACCAAAGGCCGCACCAAATCCTGCCCAGGCATTACTGACTAGAGATAAAATACTGTTTGAACGGTCAAGTGCTAACAAGCTTGCTACTACAGCTACGCCTGCCACACCGTAACGGCCCATTTTCACCATTTCTTGTTCTGTCGATTCTTTCTTAGAAACTACACGATAAATATCTTCAGTCAGTGAGCTTGATGACACCAATAGCTGTGATGAAATGGTACTCATAATCGCCGCTAAAATGGCTGCCAATAAGAATCCACTGATCATCGGATGGAAAAGCAATTCAGAAAACACAATAAAGATGGTTTCAGGGTCGCTTAACTTCATGTCGAACTTATTTGCATAAGCGATACCCACAAGGCCGGTAGCCAGTGCACCAATAATGGTGACGGTCATCCAACTCATGCCAATTCGACGTGCAATTTTGATGTCTGATACTGAACGAATCGCCATAAAGCGAACAATAATGTGCGGTTGACCAAAGTAACCTAAGCCCCAAGATAAGCTAGAAATTAAGCCTAATAGGGTGACGTTTTGCATACCGTCAGAAAAGTGTGGAATAGACTCATAAGCAAAGTTCATCATTTTGTCTGCGCTGGAAAACTCTTGATAAGCCACTACAGGTACCAAGACTAATGCCACAAACATAATACAACCTTGAACAAAATCCGTTAGGCTCACCGCTAAAAAGCCACCTAATAAGGTGTATGACACAACGACACCTAAAGTAACTACAAGTCCTAATTCGTAACTTAAATCAAAGGCTGAAACAAACAATTTACCGCCAGCAACTAAACCCGCTGAGGTATAAAGGGTAAAGAAAATAACGATAATAACAGCCGCGATGATACGCACATTGCTGTTAGGTGCGTGGAAACGCTTAGCAAAAAACTCAGGGATAGTGAGTGCGTTATTTGCAACCTCGGTATATACCCTCAGCTTAGGCGCTACGACAAGGTAGTTAACCAAAGCACCAATTAATAAGCCCAGTGCAATGTAGATGGTTTCGAAACCCACCAAAAACATTGCTCCAGGTAAACCCATTAGCATCCAACCACTCATGTCAGATGCGCCAGCAGATAATGCAGTAACCTGCGGGCTAACCTTGCGGCCGCCAAGAATGTATCCAGATACGTCACTGGTAGACTGCTTATAGGCAAACAAACCAATGCCAAGCATGACCAGAAAATAGATAGCTAACGAAACGTAGGTTAAGTAATGCATGAACTACTGGCCCCCTAACGCTTTGTTATTTTGAATCCCATTAGGTTTCAACATGACAAAGAGATAGGTACTTAAAATAGCAAATAAGCACAGTAATTGTGTGGCGTCTTTCAGCTTGAGTACTGATTTATTCCAAACTTGTGTGATGAGATTTTCTTCCGTCTGAATGTCTGCTGACATTGTGCCCTCCTGAGCGTGTAAATCGTGTCGATCAATCATGTGATACTAACGAATAGGGATAAAAAGCAATAAAAAAACCACCTAATTAGTTAGTGGTCTAATTATATTAACACGATTCAGTGCTAAATTTCCAATCTAATACTCGGTGTTTAACTCTATACGAGGCTATTTCAACTTATTTTCCGAGGTATTGAGTCGAAGGTAAGCACAAGAAAAAATAAACCTATAGGGTTATATTGGCCATTCGCAGAGTGCAGTGATAAGGCTATTATATATGATGTAAAAGTGTATGAAGTTAGGTTGCCACTGAGTTGTGGCGGTATGGCTTAATTGTAAAGTGGATCGGTTTATGATTTTCTCTATTGACATAAATGAGGTTTATTGGTGATTTAATTGGTGTTTTGATATCAAGAAAACACTCTAAATATGAGTGCTAAATTAAATATTTATTGATCAAATTGTTACAGTTCAAATAATTTTAATAATAACTAAATAAAATTGTCATCTTACTTTAGCGTCACAGGCTCTACGTGGGCTACAACATTATAAATAGATAAAACCGTGGGTAAATATTGTGTTCACTCACATTTTTGATATTGGCGATTGCATTTAACTAGACGGTCAGTCTAATATAGCGGTATGAATACAAATACCCTAAAACCTCGTAGAGGCAGACCGCCAAAAGTCTCTAGAGAAAATCCAGATACTCGCGCTGCATTAATCCGCAGTGGCCTCGAACAATTAACTGAGCATGGATTTGCTGCGTCGGGGATTGAACCTATTCTCAAAAAAGTTGGCGTGCCGAAGGGCTCCTTTTACCACTATTTTGCCAGTAAAGAGGTGTTTGGTCAGGTTGTGTTACAACATTATGCTGACTATTTTTTGGCTAAACTAAAAACGCATTTGTTGGATGAGTCGAATGACCCTTTGGCTCGGATCCGCCATTTTGTTGCAGATGCTAAAGCCGGTATGACCCGTTATCAATTTAAACGTGGTTGCCTAGTGGGTAATTTAGGCCAGGAGATTGGCATGTTACCTGAAAGCTTTAGACCGCAATTAATTGCTATATTTGCCAGCTGGCAAAATTGTTTAGCAAAATGCCTTGAAGACGCTGTAGCGCAGGGGCAAATCGCTGCTGGTGCTGACTGCCAATTATTAGCAGAGAGCTTTTGGGTCGGTTGGGAAGGCGCTGTGAGTCGCGCTAAGTTAGTTGAACATGGCGCGCCGCTAGATAATTTCAGCGATCTTTTTATGGCGGCATTGCTAAAGTAGTTAGTTTGTTACTGAAGTAAACCTGCGTTTAGCTTGTGGGAAACTCGTGCTGGTATATGCCGCTGAAGTGAAATAAAAATTTTTTAACCATTAATAGACGATCAGTCTAAATTAGGAGCGAAACATGTTTACTGCAATGTTAATTGAAAAAGATGATCAAGGTTACCGCACCACTGTTAAAAATGTTGATGAGTCAGTGTTACCTGAAGGTGATGTGACCGTTAAGGTGCTCTATAGCACGCTTAATTACAAAGACGCCCTAGCGATTACGGGTAAAGCACCGGTGGTGCGAAGCTTTCCCATGGTGCCAGGTATTGATTTAGTCGGCGTTGTTGAACAGAGTGACAGTGATAAGTTTAACGTCGGCGACACAGTATTATTAAACGGTTTTGGCGTAGGTGAAGTTCATTGTGGCGGGTTAGCGACAAAAGCGCGTTTAAAAAGCGATTGGCTTATTGCATTACCAAATGGATTTACACCGCGCCAGGCTATGGCGATTGGTACCGCGGGATATACCGCGATGCTATGCGTTATTGCGCTTGAGAAAAATGGTGTCACACCAGATAAAGGCGAGATTTTAGTGACTGGTGCTAATGGCGGCGTAGGCAGTTTCGCTATCGCTATTTTAGCCAAACTCGGCTATACCGTCGTCGCATCTACTGGCCGAGTAGATGAAAGTGATTATCTTAAAAAACTCGGCGCCAGTGACATTATCGATAGAGCTACACTGTCTGAACCCGGTCGGCCATTAGCGAAAGAGCGTTGGGCTGGTGCCGTTGATTCTGTTGGCAGTCACACGTTAGCTAACGTATGTGCCAGTACTAAATATGGCGGTGCCGTAGCCGCGTGTGGGCTCGCCCAAGGTATGGATTTACCTGCGAGTGTGGCTCCGTTTATTTTACGTGGCATTACCCTTGCTGGTGTAGATAGTGTTATGCGACCGATTGCCGATAGAGTAGAAGCCTGGCAACGTTTGGCTGATATTATTGATCCTGCGGTATTTGACGACATCGTACAAGAAGTCAGTTTGACCGAAGCATTAAATGTGGCGAGCGAATTAATGGACGGTAAAGTACGCGGCCGTGTAGTGGTTGATGTTAATCGTTAACAGGCTCTGATATGTTTGTTTGAAATCTTGTCTGATTTTGATTAAAAGAAGGCAGAAAAGCTTGAATAAAAGTCCAATTGAAACCGTGGGCTTTTTTATTTGTATAAGCTATTATGAATATAAGATCACACTCACTTTAAAGAGGTTGACGTCACCTTATATTGGCTGTGAGTAAAGCAATACTGTAATTGGATTGCTCTAGTTATAGATATTTTTCTAGAGCACGTCGTTACTGAGTTAATTTCAAGGATTGAGAGCTGCTTATGAATGGAACTGAATTACAACATAAACATGTGACTATATTCATTATTGACGACGACGATGTTGATGTTTTAGGGATAGAAAGAGCCCTCAAAAAACTGAAAATTGCGAATCCAACTATTCGTGCTAGAGACGGTATAGAAGCGCTCGATTTACTGCATAGAAATGCGATCCCCAAACCGTTCATTATATTGCTTGATATCAACATGCCGCGCATGGGGGGTATCGACTTTTTAAAAGCTATCCGCGCCGACGACGCGCTCTGCGATAGCGTGGTGTTTATGCTAACCACTTCAAGTGCTGATCAAGATAAAACCCTCGCGTATAAAAAAAATGTCGCGGGTTACATGGTTAAAAAACAAGTCGGTGAGTCATTTTTAAATATCGTGAGTATGTTAGGCCATTATTGGCGTGTAGTGGAGTTACCAGTGCATGAATAATACAGCTGCTAATCTTGAACAACCCATTACATTATTAATCATTGATGATGACTCCGTTGACAGAAAATCGATTCGGCGTGCGCTAATGTCTAGCCAACGTCCTATTTTTATTATTGAAGCGCAAACGGGTGAAGAAGGAATACACCAGTTTGATAATAATATGGTCGATGTATTATTTATTGATTATCGCTTACCAGATATTGATGGTTTAACGTTAATTAAAAAGTTGTTAATGCGTAAAAAAACCGATGCAACCATTATTATGGTGAGTCAACATGAAGACGAGATCTTGTCGTTAAATGCGCTTAATGCAGGCGCGCACGATTTTATATTAAAAACAGAAGTGAATGCGGATCGGTTACACCGCACCATTCGCCAGGCACAACACCGCCAGTTTCTCGAAGGCGTAGTACGTGAAAAAAACAACGCCTTGGAATGGCTGGCTAAAAGGGATTCCCTTACTCAACTAATCAACCGGTATACGTTTGAGAAGACCCTCAAAGATGCTTGTGACAGAGTGCTATTTACGTCTTCAAATATCGCGCTATTCTTTATTGATTTAGACAATTTTAAAAAAGTGAATGATTTTTTAGGCCATACGGTTGGTGATAAATTATTACAAACGGTTGCCGCTAAGTTGACGTCCGTTGTTAACGAAGGCGATTGTTTAGCGAGGCTTGGTGGTGATGAGTTTGTTATTTTGGCTCAAGGTATCAATGATGAAAAGCAGACTAAAATCATCGCTAATAATGTGATACAAGCACTGAGTAGCCCCTTACAAGTTGGCAATCATTGTTTTTCAGTTACGGCGAGTATTGGGGTATCAATGTTGGGGCAATTTGCCGATAGCCCTGAAACAATGATGAAGTGTGCAGATATTGCCATGTACAAAGCAAAGCAAACTGGTCGCAATAAAGTGTGTTTGTATAACGGCAGCCTGCACCAAGAAACACAGAAAAAAGCCCTTCTTGAACAAGATATTCATCAGGCGCTTGCATTAAATCAGTTTACCGTACATTACCAGCCGCAAATATGTGTAAAAACACAAAAGGTAAAAGGGGTTGAAGCGTTAGTGCGTTGGCAACATCCTACTCAAGGTATGCTCAGTCCGATTATGTTCCTTGAGTTAGCCGAAGAGTTGAATCTTATTGGCGATATTGGTCAGTGGGTACTCCATACCGCTTGTCATCAATTAAAGCATTGGCAGCGTCAATATCACCTCAATGATGACCAGTTAAGTATGTCGGTCAATTTATCGACCTTCCAACTGCAAGATATTAATTTGCTCAACCTTGTGTCAGATGTGCTGGCATCTTGTGATTTATCGCCAAGTTGTTTGGAATTAGAAATCACTGAAAGTTCAATTATCCATAGTCCTGAGAACATTGTTGAGCGACTCAATGAGCTTACTCAACAAGGGATTAAATTATCCTTAGATGACTTTGGCACAGGTTACTCATCGATTAAACACCTACATCTCTTTCCCATCCATTCATTAAAAGTCGACAAAAGTTTTATTGCGGCTTATAAGCAAAAACAATCTCAAGATAAAGTGCTTGAGGCCATGATTAAATTTGCCAAATATCTCGGTTTATCAGTTATCGCAGAAGGAGTTGAAACCGTCGAACAGCTTGCGTTTTGTCAAGCTCAGGGATGCGATTTGATACAAGGTTATCATTACTCAAAACCGATAAATGCCATGGATTTCGAAGTTAAATATTTAGTTAAATAACTAATCGGTTGACCTGCCTTATTGCTGAAACTTATCGAGATTACTATGTTAAAGCATTTTTCGTTATTGCCTAAATTTAAGCTACATTCATTATCGATGATTCTGTTTGTAGCCTTTATGCTCATGCTGGCGCTGTGCCATATTGTCTATTGGCATCAAATGGATATTATCAAAAATGATCTTGATGCGGTGTCTCATGCAAAAGCCAATTTATTAGGCGAACATATTGAGCATTTAAAGCGTGAAGCGTTATTTTTATCTAATCTGGCCGATGCAAAAGCCATTGCAGACTTAAGCCAAACCCCACTCATTGAGACCGAACTGCAAGTGCGATTGCAGTATCATATGGATGCGTTAACAGATGTGTTTACGCATTATATGCACAGTATTCCGAATCTGAATCAACTGCGCTATATCGATAATCAAAATGGATTTGAAAAAATTAGGCTTGAACGCCAAAAAGGACAATTACTCAATGTCCCTCCCTCATCCTTACAACAAAAAAACACCAGAGATTATTTTATTCAAACCACCAAATTGAATGATGGTGAGGTGTATGTGTCGCCCATTAATTTGAATCATGAAAATGGCGCTTTATCATTTCCGTATTTACCTGTTATCCGTGTGAGCACACTCGTCAGAGGACACACCAATCAACATCCTCAAGGGCAGATAGTTATCAATGTATTAGCCGAATCATTATTTAGTCGCTTAGCCATTGATTCGGTTTATTTTGATGCAAATATCCTCATGTATCTAGTCAATGATGAGGGGGATTATTTATTTCACCCCGATAATAGTAAAACTTTTGGCTTTAATCACGGACAACGATATACCTTTGAAGATGAATTCCAGAGTGTTGACGAAGGTATGTATACCACTCAAGGCGATACATCATTACTGAGCGGATTAACTGTTTCTTTGGTATCGAAAGCTAACATTTATCTTGATAATCAACAACGGCGAAAAGTCGTGGTCATTGCAATGGCTACCAATGATGAAGCGAAGAAACAAACCGCGTTAGTTGTGTTTTGGTATTGGGTTGTTATTGGAATACTGATACTGATCTTTAAAAACATCAGAAAAGATATTGAGCTTAATGCAAAACAGTTACACCTTGATACTGTGGTGACAATGGAGCAAGAGCTCAATGCGATTTTGAGCCATGCTCCCAGTGGTATTATGGTGGTAAATCGCCAGGGTATGATTACACTCGCCAATACTCAAATAGGCCGCGTTTTTGGCTACTCACAAACCGAATTGCTAGGTCAAACGATGGCGGTATTATTACCTGCTAGATTTTGCCATATGCATCCTGAATTTATGCAAATGTTCTTTGCTGCCCCGGAAGCCAAGTTAATGGGTGGCGGACGAGAAGTTTACGGTTTACATAAAACCGGTATCGAAATACCACTTGAAATAGGCTTAAGTGTTATTGAGTACAAAGGTGAATTACAAGCCATTTGCAGTGTCGTTGATATCTCGTTAAGAAAACAGTTTGAACATTTATTTGAACGTGTTGTTGATACGCTACCTAATGCTGTTTTATTAGTGGATTTTGACGGGGTGATAGAGCTTGTTAATCAAGAAACTGAAACACTATTTGGCTATTCGCGAGGTGAGTTATTAGGGCTGAACATCGATAAGTTGGTGCCTGAATCCTTCCGTGAAGATCATTTGCCATGGCGGCAATCATTTTTGAGCGCGACACAAGATACTGTTGAGAATGGGCGACATGACATTAATGGTTTATGTAAAGACGGCAGCGAGTTTCCTCTCTCTATAGGCTTGTGTACGTTAGAAACTCATAAAGGTAAAAAGCGACTGTTATCCATCATTGATCTAACTGAGCGTGAACGTAAAACTCAAGCGATTACTAAGCTTAAGGATAACCTTGATCGCACCAGTAAAATGGCAGGGATTGGCGGTTGGGAACTTGACCTTATAACCCAAACCCTTTTTTATTCAGAAGAAACATACCACATTTATGGTTTGCCTCTTGGTTCATCATTAACTGTTGAACAAACTATTGATTTTTACACCCCAGAATCACAACCGATTATTCGTCAAACTTTGGCTGAAGCTATTGAAACCGGCAAAACATGGGATGTTGAAGTGCGCTTTGTCAATGCCAAAGGCAAAATGATCTGGGTGAGAGTGATGGGGACTGTTGAATATAACAATGGTATTGCGGTTAAGCTGGCTGGTACGATGCAAGATATATCGGAACGTAAATACTACCATGAGGAGTTATCTCGCAGTAACGCCGAGTTACACAATTTTGCGTATGTTGCTTCTCACGATCTTAAATCGCCTTTACGTGGAATAGACCAGTTAGCAAGTTGGTTAGAAGAAGACTTACAAGGCAAACTGGACGACGAAGATGCTGAACACTTACGGTTAATGCGAGGACGGATTAACCGCATGGAGAAATTACTCGATGATCTGCTTGCCTATTCAAGAGCCGGTAAAAAAGGTGATGTTATTCATACCGTGGATATTAAAGATGTTGTTGAAAATGTATTTGACCTATGCAATACCCAAAATAGCTTTTCGTTAGTGTTCAACTCAACGGTCGAGAGTATCACTACCGCGAGTGTGCCGTTAGAGCAAGTGCTGCGTAATTTAATCAATAATGCCATCAAACATCACGATTCTGGTCAAGGCACTGTGTGGGTTTCTGTGGTGGCGAATGAGCGATTTTATACCGTGTCGGTGTCAGACGATGGTCCGGGGATCCCTGAGCAGTATTCAGAAAAAGTGTTTACCATGTTTACCACCTTAAAACCCCGAGACGAAGTGGAAGGAAGTGGTATGGGGTTAGCCATTGTGAAAAAAATAGTGCTGGCGATGGGGGGCGATATTCAACTTGAATCAGTCCAAGGTAAGGGCGCTAATTTTAACTTTACTTGGCCTGTTGATATGTGAACAGACCATTAAATTCAACGCGGCAAAACAGTGTGGTCATTACAGTACATAAAAATCTTGTAGTAAGAGTTGAGCCGTAAGAATAGGTTAGTTGACTCTTAAGGTTAAAGGGGTAACGTATAAATCGGTAAACTTTTCGCTCGGCATAGGCTTGGCGAATAAAAAACCTTGCAGATAATCGCATGACAGCTGTTGGAGTAATTGGTGCTGTCCTGTGGTTTCAACGCCTTCTGCTACTACTTTCACCTTTAAGTGACGGGCCATGGTAATAATGGCTCTTACTAACGCAATGCTACTTTCATTGGTTTCCATGTGTTGTATAAAGGATCGATCGATTTTTAAAATATCGATATCTAAGCGTTGTAAGTAAGCTAAAGATGAGTAACCTACACCAAAGTCATCAATGGCAATGTCGATACCATGATCACTTAATCGACGCAGTTGTTGTTGGATGGGAGACTCAGGGTCCATCAAGGTGTTTTCGGTGACTTCGATAATCATAGTGTCTCTTGGTAAACCACTTTTATTGCAAGCCAAAATCCAATCGTCTACCCATAGTCCTGCGCGATCAAATTGCAGTGGTGAGCAGTTAACGCTCACTTGCATGATTTTTCCGGTTAATCTAAACCAGTGAGCAGCATCTTTAATGGCTTGGTCTCTTACCCAGTTTCCAATCTGTTCAATTAAGCCATTTTGCTCTGCAATAGGAATAAACTCATTGGGGCCAAGCAAGCCTTTTTGTGGGTGTTGCCAACGAATAAGTGCTTCTGCTTTTGTGACATTAATGCCATCAAGATCAAAAATCGGTTGGTAATACAATGTAAATTGATCTTCTTTAAGCGCGATGCGGATCTCTTCCAAAATCCGGCGTTTCTCTATCGCTTGCTCTTCTATGACATAGGAGAAAAACTCGTAACGATTACGTCCTTTACTTTTTGATAAGTACATCGCCTGGTCAGCATGTTTGACTAAGTCTTCAACACAGCGGCCATCGGCGGGGTAAAAAGTTAACCCGATGCTGCCGGTAATATGTGCTTGTGAGCCATTGATGTTAATGCATTGCATTAGGCTGTTTTTGACTTTTTGCGCGATTTCAGTGGCTCGTTCAACATCGTTGATGCCTTCAATGATCAAAGTAAACTCATCGCCGCCAAGCCTTGCCACAGTATCATTAGCGCGTACGCAATTTTGTAAGCGTTTGGCAACTTGATGCAGCAGTAGGTCGCCATAATCATGGCCTAATGTGTCATTAACCTCTTTAAATCCATCTAAATCGATAAAGATTAATGCAAATTGCATGTTATTAACTTCAATTAACGACTGCAGCTTTTTATAGAAGTAACGACGGTTAGGTAGGTTGGTTAATCCGTCCTTGTAAGCAAATTCATGTAATTGACCATTGGCATTCTCAAGCTCTTTGGTGCGCAGTTTTACCTGGCTTTCGAGTAACGCCTCACGTTGTTCTATGGTGTCTAACATGCTATTAAAACATGTCGTAAGCTGGCCTATTTCATCTTTAGATTGTTCTTTTGCGCGTAAGGTATAATCATTTGATGTAGTTATTTTTTCCGAAATTTCAGAAAGATAAAGAATGGGGCTTAAAAATATTCGTCGTAAAGCTAATGATAAAAATAAACTCACAGCAAAGGATGAAAGCAATAACAACAGTAAAAATTTGCCATAAAATTGTATTCTGTCGTTGATATAGCTGTCATCGGCAATAATAAATAATTCACCGTAGCTTTGGCTATCCAATGTGAGAGCAGTGGCAACCTTAGTGAGGTTATCGGTTTCCTTCAAGCTTGTGAGATCAACATTGTTTGCTGTCGATTCTGCTAAGACTTGCCCGTCGATATTGGTGACAATAACAGAAAGAATGTCAGAGCGTGATAATACCGGTTTGATGAGCTCTTTTATGGTGTCTTGGTCGTCAAACAATAAGGCCGCGGTGATGTTGGGCGACAACATATTCGATACACTCTGTAAGCTTTCAATTTGCTCACGCTTTGCAGAGCTGAGTTCATAAGCACTAAATACCAGGGCAACCGAAACCGTTGCTACAATCGCAACACTCATTAAAATGAACAGTAATTTTTTGCTAATCGTGTTGAGACTCAAAATCGACTTCATCAGGTTATAGCTCCACAACTCGGCCTAGGCGCAGCACTTTTGAACTCATGGTGATGTTAGCGGATGTGAGCCTTTTGGGGGAGACTTCAAAGCGAACTTTACCGCCGGATAAAAAGAAACGGATCTGTCCCCCTTGAGCGATAAAATCCTCTGTTTCTCCGACGATCATGACGTTATTTATTTGACCTAAAGGGGTGTTAAGCCATTGGGTTATGGTGTCTGAGGTAATAAATAATATTTGGCACTGACTGATATCGGCATCTGTCATTGATATTGTTCGTGTCACAATAGGTAAGTGATTGACTTCTCTGTTGGTTAACACGGTACTCGCAATCTCAATAAAGCTACTATCTGGGCTACAAAGTACAAAATCATTGAGTATTGGCGTGGTATCCGTCCATTCACTGTAACGTGCAAAATTAAATAGAAAGCCTGCTTTGAGGGCATATTCGGTTTCAATCGCACTCACGCTTTGGCTGGTAGTCAGCAAAAGCGGTAGCGTTAAACCGAATAAAACTCGTTTCATCATGGACATTTCGTGAGTTAAAACTTCGCGGTTAATTTAAATGTAACACTTTCATCAATGTAGTTTGGCAATGTGTAAGTTTCCCCAGTATTACTGTACTCAATGTGTGAACCTGCAAATAAATTTTTGCCCATAATGGCAGCCGACCAGTTTTGATGAAATGCCCATTGCCATGTCAAGTCTAATGCGGTGTAGTTTTCAGTGTTGTAGGCATCGCTATTTTCGACCCGCAATGAGGCAAACAGGCGTTGGTTATCAAATAGTTTTACATCGGTTTTGGCAAATAATTGTCGGCTTGTTGAGTTATAGCCAATGGCAGCAAAAGTGTTTTCTGCAAGGTCATAATTAAACGTGTTATAGCTATAGCCCAGTTCGGCATTAAAAATGTCAGAGGGTTGCCAGGTCAAAATAATATCGCCGCCATTGGTGGTCGTTTGAGCATTGGATACAATATTATAATTAATCGAAGTTGCGGTTAAGCTTTGCAATGCTAACTCAACTTGACCTGCTTGTAGTAGCCCAAATATGGGTAGAAATTGCTCGGTATTACCATCGACTGTAAGGGCGATGACATCTTTGGCTATGGTCCGATAAGCCGATAAATCTAACGCCCAAGAACCTTGTGATAGTCGATAACCTGCCTCATAAGATACTGATTGCTCTGATTTTACATTGCTATTACCGTTAAGGTAGGTCCTGATGTAGTATTTATCGATAGCGTCAATCCCGGTGGTGATGGGAGACACTTCTTCAACTCGTTGACCATCAATAGCATAGTCGTCATTAAACTCGATTAATGACGGCACGCGGACACTTTTTGATATTGATGTCCATAACACATGATTTTTTTGCGGTTTCCAAACGAGTCTGGCTAAGGGTTGGTTTTCCCAACCCGTTAAATCATTGTGCTCAACCTTTGTCCCTACAATGATGTCTAGCTCGTCAGCGATTAAGCTGTACTGGCCTTGAATTAATGCGCCATATTGTTGCAAGGTATTGTAGCCGCCATCACTGTGTATAAAAGTACTTTCAGCAAAAGAGATATCGTTATAGCGATAGTTAAGACCCCAATCTAACTTTAAATCGTGATATAAAAAGTTCATTTGGTAATCAATATCAAAAGATTCAAAATGTTCTTGAAGGTATGTTTGACTGCCTGTTTGTTTTAACCAGGAGGTTTGTAACATTTGATTGGCATCAGGCGAAATGCGGTTTTCCACTCGAGCCATAATGCGAGAGTCGGTGCGGTCTAAACTGTCGGTAAAAGAGATATTGCGATTGGTTTCATCAATGACACCACGGAAATTTTGCCCTAATGTTGACTGGGTAATATCGCCTTGTATTAACCCCGACCACTCATCATTGGGGGTAAAATCAAATCGAGCACCCGCAGATTGTTGTTCAGTATAGTCAGCTGGCTCTATGTCTATTCCTTTGTCCGATTCATCGCCGTCTTTAATATGCCCGTAAACGCGGAAGCTACCTTTGTTACCCATATCGCCACCATAACGTAAATTAGCGTCATGATTGATTTGACTGCCACTGCTTACATCGACATGTACACCACGCGTATCAATACTGTTTTTGGTGATGATGTTAATCACACCATTATTGGCATTGCTTCCCCACAACAGACCACCTTGACCACGTATCACTTCTATTCGCTCAATGTCATATAAGGGCACATTCAGGGTTTCCCAATACACAGCGGCAAATTTGGGGGTATAAAAACTCTGACCATCAATCATCACCAATAATTTGGCTGAAAAGCGTGAGGCCACGCCGCGTGATGTAATCGCCCATTGGTTATTATCAAGCTGCCTAACGGCAAGACCTGGAACCATCTTGAGCGCTTCGGGGATAGACGTTGCACCTGAGTGAGTAATTTGCTCTTTGGTTAACACATAAATAGAAGATGCTGTATCGAATGCAGATTGAGCTCTTTTCATTGCCGACGTAACTTGTACATCCATCGCCATGAGCGAGTCTAGATCTAAGTCAAGATCACTAAATGGTTCTTCTGCGATGACGTAAGGAGAAACCAGTAAAGTGCCAAGCAATAATCTTTTTACAATCTTCAATGTCATACCCTTTATATGCAAAAGCCTGATTGAATAGCACTTACAGGAGGTGTAAATGTTAATCAATACTGTACAGCATTTTGACTCAGCCGAGTTTTCTGGTTACAGAAATAAACGACCCATTTTATTGTTATATTCAGTTAATCATGCGGTGTTTCTGTACACATTGTATCAGCTAACGTTATAAAACTAGAGGGTAAGCTTGATTATAATCTTACCTTTAATCTACTTTTCAATGACTTTTTATCTACATTGTGAATTTACGCTTTGTTAATGGCGATGTATTGCCATTTTGACGGACTAGAAGTTAGCGTTAACTACATTAATGAAATTGTATGTAAATGTTTTAACAAGTAGACATGTGTATAAATGATTGCTTAAATATCTTATACCCAAATAACCTGAAGATGCTCGATTTCAGCAAGAATTTACACGCGTTTAGGCAAGGCATTGATTGCGGGTAATGGTTGTTCCCTTTCCAAAATCAATAACGCAGCATAAACGCGTGTAAAACTTGCCCCTTGGGAGTTTCACCGTGTTATCACTACGTTGTTGCGTTAATTTATAAGGTACCTACATTACCGCATTAACGCGCCTAGTATTGAAAACACGGTGAAGCTCTGAAACACGTATCTTCAAGTTGTTTGGGTATATATGTCTTTGTTGTATTTATGTTGATATTTGAGTTGCGGTAACTGGGGTTATTCGCACAAATGTTGATATAAATTGAGGCATAAAGGATGAATGCCTCGCCCATATTAAGGGTAACAACAAGGGTAACAACAAGGATAATAATAATGGATTTCAACAAACTCCTGCTCGCTATGGGTGTTGCATCGACGGTTTTTATTGTCGGTTGCGGCGATGACACCGATTTCAGTAAAACCACTCAACCCACACCAGAACCCGAAGTGACACCGCTTTTACAAGCTTTTGCACCTAATGGCGTGCTTAAAGCACAGATCCGCCGCACCCAATATGGTGTGCCACACATTACCGCCGACAATTTAGAAAGTTTAGGTTTTGGTAGCGGTTACGCTCAAGCGCAAGATAACTTATGTGTGATAGCCGATGGCTTTATTAAAGCCAACTCTGAGCGTTCAATGTATTTTGGCCCACACGCATCAATCGACTTTGCGACTGGCTTACCTACCAGTGAAGATAATGGCAACTTAATTTCTGATTTTGCCTACAAAGCATTAAAAATTAGGCAGCTTGCCGAAAATCAATATAGCCAATTTAGTTATAATTCGCGCGCGTTAATGGAAGGGTTTAGCGCCGGTTACAACCAATTTTTAGCTGACGTTGAAGCCGGCGAACAAACCGCAGAACCTTTTTGTGCTGGTCAACCTTGGGTAAAACCCATCACTGGGATTGATGTCGCCAATTATCTGTTTTCGGTCGCGTTGCTTCCTGGCGCGGCTAACTTTTTAGATTTGATTTTTTATGCCAATCCTGGAGATGGTGAAGAATACTTACCGCGTATTGTTGGTCCTGCTGGCTCATCATTACAAACCGCCTTTGTTAGCGACATGAACCGCAAACTCATTGCTCGAGCAGCCAATATCACCACGCCAGATACTAACCCTCGTGAGCTAGGTTCAAATGGTTGGGGCTTAGGTAAAGATAAAACCGAGAATGGAAAAGGTATGGTGTTGGGCAATCCGCATTTTCCGCATACCGGTAACTTACGGTTTTGGCAGTCTCATTTAACCATACCTGGACAAATTGATGTGATGGGAGGCTCGCTGGTGGGCATGCCAGGTTTGGTGAATATTGGTTTTAATAAAGATGTTGCCTGGACACATACTTTTTCAACGGCAGAGCACTTTGTTATGTATAACCTCGAGTTGATGGCAGGCGACAGACTGCAATATATGTTCGATGGTGAAACCATGCCAATCACTAAAGAAACCGTTTCGGTATTAGTCAATGCCGGTGCTGCGGGGATGTTAGTGGCCGAGAAAGACATTTACACTACAGCCAAAGGCCCAATGGTTGAAGCTCCACCAGCGTTAGCACCCTTTGGTTGGGATGACGGCCAGGCCTTCATGATCCAGGATGCCAACATGGCAAACATAGACCCACTTGATCATTGGTTAGCCATGAACCGCGCCAGCAATCTTGATGAGTTTCAGCAGGCCTTTAAAAATTACGATGGGGTGATTTTTAATAACACCATGTATGCCGACAAAGAAGGTAATGCCTTTTATATCGATGATTCAACGGTACCGGGTTTTTCAGACTTTGTGGTTGGTATCCTTAAAACCACGCCAGCCATTATCGCCGCCAAAGCACAAGCTGGATTTACCATCTTGCCGGGTAACACCTCAACGTTCAGTTTTAGCGAGCCGATGCCATACGAGCGCGCGCCAAAGCTTGAGCGAACTGACTTTGTGCAAAACTCCAATAACTCATTTTGGTCAACTAACTTAGCCGAACCATTAGAAAATTACTCGCCAATGTATGGCCCTGAGCGTGGCCAGTTATCACTGCGTACTCGTATGGGACTTACCCTAATGGACGATGCCGCGGGTGATGACGGTAAGTTTTCAATCGCCGAGTTAGAAAGTGCTTTATTGTCTAATCGTGCTTATTTAGCCGAGTTAGTATTAGCTGATTTACTCACTCAATGTGCAGAACAAGGTGATACTCCCGTTGTTGTTAGCCCAACCTTATCAAAAGATGTTAGTGCTTCTTGCACCGCGCTAACAGCGTGGAATGGTAAACAAGACAATGACAGTGTTGGTGGGGCGTTAATTCGCGAGTTTGCGCATCAGTTTGATCAAAGCAGTATGTTGACTCAAGAGTTTGACTATACCAACGCAGCAACTACACCAAACACACTTGCCAGCGATGGTAGCGCGCTAGTGGCATTGGCTCACGCAGCACTAAACTTAGAAGCTGCAGGATTTGGCGTTGATGCCAGTTTAGGTGATGTGCAGTTTGTCGAAAAATCATTACCAGATGGCACTGCCTCCGGAGTTAAATTACCTTGGCCTGGTAGTCATAATGCAGAAGGTGGCTTTAATGTGTTTTCGACCAGTTTATCTGGCGACGATTCATTAATTCCACAGCACAGTTATGCTGCCGTTATGGATGTGTTATCGGGTAAGGCTGCTGCGTCGGGTTTAACCGAGCAAGGTTATCAAATTCGCTATGGTTCAAGTTGGATGATGACGGTGAGTTTTACTGATGATGGTCCGGTGGCAAAAGGGCTATTATCGTACTCACAATCAAGTAATGCCCTTAGCCCAAGCTTTAACGACCAAAGTGCGCTTTACTCGACTCAAAAGCAATTGCGCCCGCTGCTATTTACCGAGGCCGATATACAGGCATCGCTTGAATCGACCACAGAACTGAGTTTTCAGCGAAATAACTAGTGGTAAGACCTATTAAAAAAGACTCATACTAAATGGGTCTTTTTTTTAATTTTAACTTTCTAAGTCTGTGATTAAGATACATAAAAACATCATAATAGTTAGGTTTTATCGGGCTTTCACCTTGGCAACCCCTACTTTGGTATAAGATGCTGTTGCTTGACCTGTACACACAACTGAAACAAAATCGGCATTGACTATATTCTTATAATTAATGGGATGATAAAACCATGTTGATTTTCCTCATTTGTATTGCGTTGCTGTTGCTCGCATACAAGCTTTATAGCCCGTTTGTTGAAAAACAAGCCGGTATTGATCCTACGGTACAAACCCCGCAAACACGCTTTAATGATGGTGTGGATTACGTGCCTGTTCATCCTGCAAAAGCGTTTTTAATTCAGTTTTTAAACGTGGCGGGTGTGGGTCCTATTTTCGGCCCTATCTTGGGGGCCTTATATGGCCCAATTGCATTAGTTTGGATTGTTCTGGGGAACATTTTAGGTGGTGCGGTACACGATTACTTTTCTGGGGTAATGAGTATCAAGGAAGACGGTAAGAGCTTACCTGAAATTGCTGGACATTATTTTAACATTTACTTTAAAGCGGCGATGTTGATATTTACCGCGATGTTACTGTTCTTTGTTGGTGTGGTGTTCATTATGAGCCCTGCCGGTTTGTTAAGTAACTTAGACTATTTTAAAGACACTATTTTCGCTAATAACACCTTTTGGGTGTTAGTGATTTTAGCTTACTACTTCTTCGCAACATTATTACCGATAGACAAGATTATCACTAAGTTATACCCATTCTTTGGCGCATTAATGATTGTGATGACAACATCGATTGCCGTGGCATTATTAATTAATGCACCGCAGTTACCTGAGTTTGGCGATATCTTTGCTTACTTTGACCACAGCCATTACAACAATGACTTACTTGAGCCTAATCCAGACGGTTTGCCAGTATGGCCATTACTCTTTGTTACCATTACCTGTGGTGCAATCAGTGGTTTCCACTCTACGCAAGCTCCGATTATGGCGCGCTGTTTAACCAATGAAAAGTATGTTCGTCCAGTATATTACGGTGCAATGGTTGCTGAAGGTATTGTGGCTTGTGTATGGGCAACTGCCGGTATTGCTGCGTTCCCGGGTGGCTATGTTGAACTTAAGGAAATTCTTGCACTAGGTGGCCCCGGTATGGTGGTTAATCAAGTGGCAACGACATACTTAGGTGTCGCTGGCGGTATTATGGCAATTATTGCGGTAGCGGTATTCCCAATTACATCAGGTGATACAGCATTTAGATCGCTTCGTCTTACCATTATTGATGCATTTAAGATCCCACAAAGCATGACTAACCGTCTATTGGTTGCCGTGCCTGTATTGATTATTGCGTACTTCATGACAAAAATTGACTTCACGCTTATCTGGCGTTATTTCGCGTTCTCAAACATGTTGTTGTCTACCAGCGTATTATGGTTAGCGACTAAGTACCTGTTTGACCGTGGTGCCTTCCATTGGATTGTGAGTCTTCCAGCGATTATTGGTACATGTGTTACGGTATCGTATATTTTAACGGCCGGTATTGGTTTAGGTTTACCACAAGAATTTAGCCAACCTTCGGGTATTGCGGTTGGTGTGATAGCGCTTATTGCACTGATCATTGCACACAACAAACGTAAAGTGACATCTGCTGCATAATGCGTTAACGGTGTGATTGAATGAGAGGGCTGCAATGTGCAGCCCTCTTTTTTTGCTTTTAAATGAGGTTGTTCAGCAAGCGGTTTTGATACTAATGCCCGATACGGTCGAGCTTTTGAATCAGTTCTATTTTGATGTTGTCAGGCGTTTGGCTATGCCAATAACCACTGACATAGGCAAACAGTGGCAACATAAACATAATGGTTAACAACACGATTAATAATCCTCTGGCCGAAAGCGTTATTCCATTGCGAGTACTAAAGTGTAGCGCTTCTTTTTTAGGACAAGCTGACACACAACGCATACAAGCCTGGCATTCATCGGAGCGAATATTCTTTTGAGTATGAACCGATATATTGGCAGGACATGCACGAGTACACTTATCGCAGCTCATGCCTTTTGATTCAATTAAGCAATGTTGGCTGTCGCGTCTAATTTTAAACGGGCTTAAAAAACTCACAATACCCAGTAATGCTCCATAAGGGCAGATATAGCGGCAGAACCCTTGGCGGCGCCAGGCGGCTAACGCAAAAATAGTTCCAAATCCGATTAACGCCACCATCGACGGCATCATGAAAAACGCTGCCATTTTAAGATCGGCAACTTTGTGATAATTACCAGAAAGATAATGTGGAATACTGGCCGATGGCATTGAGATAACGAGGTAAAGCAGTGCGGCTAATAACAGATATTTAAGCATTCTTAATGGCCAATCTAACCATGCTGGTGGTAATAGCTCTGCCTTAATAACGCGTTTTCTGAGTTTATAAAGATACTCTCCTGCTAATCCTAATGGGCAAGCCCAACCGCAAAATGCGCGCTTACACAACACACCGGTTAGCAATACTACACATAACATCACTACCGCAGCAGGATGGTTTTGGTCCCACAATCCTAAGGTTAAAATGGCTTTAAGCTCAATGCCGCCCGCAATCGGTAAAAAAGCGTCGCCGACATCAGGGCGCATTAACCAAGGTATTTCGCCAGCATACATTAAGCCCGCATTAATGGCGTATTGCACCCCAACTAATAACATCGCAAGTGCAAAGAAATGTTGGCTAAACTCTCTAATGGTATTGGGTCGACCTTGAGCATTTGCAAATGCCGGTAGGTATTGGCCTGCGGCTGTGACCACTAATACTGAGACTAATAATATTAAGAGTAAAGGCCAAAAAAAGCTTGCTAGAGTCGCGCCAATTAATAGCCCACCGCTAACAAGTGCGCCCCATTTTTTGCCGCTCCAATAAAGTAGGCTGGTGCTGTAAACCAGCGCCAGCATTAAGGTGATCGATTCTATTGTGCTCATACTTAACTGCCTGTGGAGTATAAAAGTCTAGGTTTATGATAAATCCTGTAACTTGGCAGTGATGTGAGCTAGATCTACAAGCCTGTTTAGTTTTGTAATTATATGATCTATATTGATTTGTTTTATTTTTGTAAGCCTTGTAACTCAGATGTTTAATAAGAGTAAATCAACTTGATTCAGCACTTAAATCTGTTGGTAAATTTTCGTGTGAAAAGAGTGCCTCAGCAGCTTTTGTTCTGCGTACCCGTTATTTGAAAGGGAACAACCATGACTACAATAGCGACGCTTTAATTAAAAACCGTTGGACGCATTCTAAGTAGTCATTTATTCATGCGGATTGGTATAGCGTGGGTTTAGCTTGGCCATTTATGAATATCGTCTTGCCAGACATTGGCCGTAAAGTCGATAAAGGCGCGCACCACATTTTGTTGGTAACTGCGCGACAAATACACTGCCCATAAGGTTTTTCCCGGCGTCGTAGTGTGGGGTAACACATCAATTAACTCACCTTGTTCAAGGTAGGTGTTGGCTAAATCGGTTGGCAAACACACAATGCCATTTCCGCGCAAAGCCGCTTTAATTAATACGCCCATTTCATTGGCTTGCAAGTGACCTTTTACCTCAAGTAAGTGTGAGCGAGTCTCGTCAATCACTTCCCAGTGTTGTTGACTCGAATGGCGTAAACAATTGTGTTGTAACAAGTCATGAGGTGCCAAAATGGCGGCATGTTGTGCTAAGTAGTCGGGTGAGGCGCATATAACGTTGTCGATGTGCATTAAGCGCCTGGCGATTAAACTCTCATCTGGCTGATGGGTATAACGCAATGCAATATCGACTCTGTCGCTTACCAATTGCGAGAAATTATCAGACAGTAATAGCTGAATATTCACTTTTGGGTGTTGTTGGCAAAATGCTTCAACGACATCAAAGAGTTTATGTTGCCCGAGTCCGATTGGGGAGGCAATACGAATGCTACCAACCAATTCGTTATTGTGGCTGTTGGCGCGGCTTTCCATGGCGGCTACTTCACTTAAAATACGTTGGCAATAGTTGAGCGCTTCCTCGCCTTGTAAGGTTAAACTCACGCGGCGAGTGGTGCGGTGCAATAAGCGTAACCCCAACCATTGCTCAACATCTTTAATGTGCCGAGACACCTGCAAGCGGCTTAACCCGAGTTGCTCAGCAGCCTGGGTAAAACTGCCGCAATTGGCGACTTCAACGAAGCTGCGTATGGCTGATATCTTGTCCATGACTCTCCTGACGGTTGGTTTACGTAAGCTTATAAGTTGTCGAGGTTTGCTAACAGCACTTCGGCTTTATGGATAATGGCTTGCTGAGTCGCAGAGTCCATCTTTTGCCAGTTTTTATACACCATCGTCATGCGTGGATTACGGCCAAATTGTTGTTGATGACGCTGAATAAAGTGCCAATATAAGCTATTGAAAGGGCACGCGTTAGCTTCTGTTTTGAGTTTGACATTGTAATGACAGCTTTTGCAATAGTCGCCCATTTTATTGAGGTAGTTACCACTTGCCGCATAGGGTTTGGTGGCTACAATACCGCCGTCGGCAAATTGAGTCATGCCGCGGGTGTTGGGCATTTCTACCCATTCAATGGCATCAATGTAAATACCTAAATACCATTGGTCGACCTCATCTGGATTGATGCCTGCTAATAAGCTAAAACAGCCCGTCACCATTAACCGTTGAATATGATGGGCATAGGCAAAGTCGAGTGACTGCTTAATCGCGTGGTGCATGCAGTTCATCTTAGTGTTAGCAGTCCAAAAATATTCAGGCAATGGCCTGTGTGCTTGCAAGGCATTTTTGGTTGCGTAGCCTGGCATATTGATCCAATAAATCCCGCGGACATATTCTCGCCAGCCTAAGATTTGCCGCACAAAGCCTTCTACTTGTGTCAGTGATATCTCGGTTTGATTGGCTTGCCAATGGCTAATGACTTTATTGATTACTTCGCCTGGCGAAAGGATTTTAGCGTTAATGGCAAACGATAAACGCGAATGGTATAGGCTCCAATCTGCCTGGCTATTTTCGGTCATGGCATCTTGAAAACGGCCAAAGCGGATCAATAAATGCTGGCAAAAATAATCAAGTAACTGCCGAGATTGGCGGCGATTAACTGGCCACAATAGTTGATTTTCAGCTTTGCCTATCGTGGCGACGTGATGCCGCTCGAGCCGGCTAATAATGTCGCTCACATCATTGGCAAATAACAAAGGCGACGGAATATCTTGAAGGTCGGCTTTTTTTAAATTTTCACGATTTTGTTGGTCAAAATTCCATTGGCCGCCTAAAGGCTCATCGTCTTGCATCAGCACATTAAAGCGCTTGCGCATGCGGCGATAAAAGAACTCCATTTTAACATGCTTATTGGCGGTAAATTCACGTTTAATATCGTCAAAAGGCAACAAGAAATGTTCGCTGTCATGGCAAGTACTTTTAATGCCTGGCAATGATAATTCGCTGAGTTGCGTGGCTAAACGGTATTCATCAGGTTGTTGATATTCAATGGTATTGAGCTGATGCTGCATGCAGAGATGCTCAAGCAGTGTTGGCAAATCTGTAAATGGTTTAGTTTCATCTAACGTTAAGTGCATCACCTGATGGCCGCAGTGGGCTAAAGCGTCGGAAAACTGCGCCATGGCAGCAAAAAAAGCACACACTTTTTGCACATGATGCTTAACGTAGGCGGTTTCTTGCTTGAGCTCGGCAATCACATACACCACCGTCGGGTCGACGTGTTTAAACCAGCTATGGGAGGCATTGAGTTGGTCGCCTAAAATGAGCCGCAATGTGTGAGTTTGTGGCGACAGTGAGGCCGAAATAGTGTTGTAAACGGTTATCATTTTATTCCCTTCAATCAGCTTTGTGGCGGCGGCAACGTTCTGAACAATATTTTACATGTTCCCAGTCTTTAGCCCATTTTTTACGCCATGCAAACGGGCGCAGGCACACTAGACAGGTTTTATGCTCAAGATGTGGTTTTTTATGTGCCATGCTGCTGCCTTGTGCGTTTATGCTTTGGACGCACGTGGCGAGTTAACACCGCAGCAATGTGTTGTTGTACTTGCGGTTTGTCGCGATAAGACCATAAACGATCGCGAGCGGCTTGCGAGGCTAAGGTGATGTCTATCATCGGCTCTGGGTAATCTCGACCTAACATCACGTCATTAAAAATTGCTTCCATTGGCGGCTGTAACCAGGGCTGGTGGATATATTCATTGGGTAAATTGCTAAGCTCTGGACACCACTGACGAATAAAATCGCCATTGGGGTCTTGATCTTGAGACTGCTTTATCGGGTTGTACAATCTAATGGTATTAATGCCAGTAACCGAGGCTTGCATTTGCAGCTGTGGATAATGAATACCCGGCTCGAAATCGAGAAAGTAATTGGCTAATGGTAGGCTGGCTAGCTGCCAGTGAATGTTTAAATGGTGGGTCACAAAGCTAACGAGCATGGCGCGCATTCTAAAATTAATGTAACCAGTTTGACGTAAACAGCGAATGCAGGCATCGATAATCGGAATGCCTGTCTGACCTTCTGCCCAGCGCTGAATATCTCGCTCTACATCGTCATCATCACGATAAGGGAAATCCTCGTAACCTGGATTGACTGGGGTAAATTCCATGCTGCATTGGCTTTCAAACTTTTGCATAAAATGACAGTGCCAATGCAATCTAGACATCATTGCCAGTAAAGGTTTTTTCCAGGCTTTATTGCTGGTTTGTACCTCTTGATAACGAGTCATTGTCGCCTGATACACCTGCCTTAAACTAATGTTACCCCATGCTAAATAAGGTGATAAGCGTGAGCAGTGAGTTCGACTCAGGCTCGGGCTTGAAATACTGCGTTGATAATCTTTACCGCGATGAGTTAAAAAACTGCTCAGTATCGCTCTGGCTTGTTTAGGGCCGCCGGGTTGAAAGTTATCGTTTGGCTCGGTTATTTCGGCTTTGAGCTCAATTACCTGACTATTTGTAAAGGGCTGAAATTGGCACTGCTGCCAATTAGGCACTGCAATAGGGCTGGCCATCACTTGTTGCCAATGCTGATCCCACGCCAGGCGATGTCGACGCCCACGAATAACCGCGCCTGTCGGAGATTGTTGCCAGTGAATGGCGTGCTGCTGACACCAATTGGCCACGGCTTTGTCGCGCTCAAAAGTGTTGTTTAGGCCGATTTCCTGGTGGCTAAATAGCGTGTTAATAGTAAAGGATTCAGCCAGCTTTTCGAGTAAAGGCAACATCGGCATGGCGAATACATGCACCTGGCCATGATAGCGGCTAAGCTGTTGATTGATATCCTGCAGCGACTGCCACACAAAGCGCCAATGGCGATCATTATAATGGGAGTCTTCCAGCATTAATGGCTCAAAGTTGTATATCAGCAAACAAGGTAAATGATGATTAAAGGCATCAACTAACGGCTGGTGATCAGACAAGCGCAAGTCGCGTTTAAACCAGACAATATTAATTGATTGCTTGTTGCTGTTGAGCATGAACCTAAAGCCTCGTGATGGATAACTAACCCTTACTCAGATTAAATACGATACTGTTAGCGGTTTAGATTGCTTTATTTGTTATTTTTACACCCAGATTAGTATCTTAAAGTGAAACAATTAAGCGCATTAATGACTATTTATCTCAAATTGTGTCATCTATAAACTGGCTCCATTGTTAATGACCAGAGTGAGACAGAAAAATGAAACTAGCAGTATTAGGCGCAAGCGGTTGGATTGGCGGAACTATCATGCAACAGGCGATTAGCCGCGGTCATGATGTTATTGCCGTGGTGCGTGACGCCAGCAAAGTGGCTCAAGATGTGCCTGTTCGTACCCTTGATATTACCCAAATGTCAGAACAAGATGTTGCTACCGCGTTTGCAGATGTTGATGTGGTTATCGCCTCTATCGGTGGCCGCACCGCACAAAATCATGAAATTGTTGCGCAAACCGCACAGCAGTTATTGCAACATTTACCGCAAGCTGGCTCACCACGTTTGTTGTGGGTTGGTGGTGCAGGTAGCCTAGAAGTTGCCCCAGGGGTGACGTTGGTATCAACACCTGAATTTCCAGATGAATACAAAGCTGAAGCTATTGCGCAAGGTGAAGCACTCGCTGTATTTCGCAGTACAGACTCTGCTGTTAAGTGGACTTACGTTAGCCCCGCAGCGATCATTTTCCCGGGTGAGTCTGAAGCGCCATACCGTTTAGGCGGCGATGAGTTCTTTACCGATGCACAAGGTCAAAGCCGTGTATCAGTAGTCGATTATGCCAAAGCTATGGTTGATGAAGCCGAAAATGCTAAGCATATTAACCAACGTATTAGTGTTGCATACTAGGACTAGTGAGTGAGATTGACGTGGTATGACAGAGCAGGCTCAAGTAGCCTGTTTTGTTTTGTTTTGTAAAATCGCTTATATGACCTTCTCTATACGGCGCTTTAGCTATTGTATTTTCCTATACAGTGAGCGAGTGCTAATACCCGCTAGCGCTGCGGCTTTGTCTTTATCGCCATCAACACTGTCAATGAGTCGCTTTAGGTAGTTAAGCTCATTGTTTTTCAAATCTGTTGTTGTTCCTGAATCCCCGCGAATTTTACGATCGATCTCAAGACTGGTTTTAATCACATGACGATCAATTATTGGGGGGGATTCTATTGACTTACCGCATGGACAAGGTGCATAAAGTTAACCGCACTACCAACAAGACAATTAACTTGGTTTGCTTGGGTGCGTTTCCATATCTTATGTCATGACACTCATTTTCCGACTCATTCCGTCATTTATTAATTTCGCAGATAGTCATTATTTCGAGCTCAATAAACTTGCCTGTTTTGTATCTTAAAAAATCTTATCAATACCCTACATACAAGTATTTAGCGCAAACAGGCATAAATGATATGATACCTGCCATATTTTGACTAAGCTCAAATTCACCCAGAATTTCGTCCTATATTAGGGCGCACAATATTATCTTTTTCAGCATTACTGGAGAGCAAAATTCATGACCAATGCAAATGTGGAAGCCACACCATTATCTACAAAGCCATCACAAGATGGTTTTCACATGCCAGCCGAATGGACGGCTCAGCAAGCTGTGTGGATGCTTTGGCCGCATCGCCCAGATAATTGGCGCGCAGCAGGGGCTTATGCTCAAGCAACATTTGCAAACGTTGCCGATGCCATTGGTGCTGTAACGCCAGTATACATGGGCGTTCCTAAAGCATTTTTAGCTCAGGCTAAAACAGTTATGCCTGCTCATGTTACCTTGGTTGAAATCGATAGCGACGATTGCTGGGCCCGTGATACTGGCCCGACGGTGGTGGTAAATGCCAAGGGCGAATGTCGCGGTATTGATTGGGGCTTTAATGCCTGGGGTGGCCATAACGGCGGTTTGTACTCTCCGTGGGATAAAGACGAGCAAGTTGCAAAACAGATGAACGCTCAACATGGTTTTGAGGGTTATCGCGCGCCGCTCATTCTTGAAGGTGGTTCGATTCATGTCGACGGTGAAGGCACCTGCATGACCAGTGCTGAGTGTTTACTTAACAGCAACCGCAACCCAGATTTGACCCGTGAACAGATAGAAGCTTATTTGTCTGAGTATTTAAATGTACAGCAGTTTATCTGGTTGGAAGACGGCGTGTACATGGATGAGACCGACGGACATATTGATAATATGTGCTGTTTTGCTCGCCCAGGCGAAGTGATTTTACATTGGACAGATGATGAAGCCGATCCACAGTATCCTCGCTCAAAAGCGGCTTTAGATGTGTTACAAAATGCGGTAGACGCACAAGGCCGTAAGTTAAAAATTCATTTAATGCCACAACCGGGTCCGTTGTACTGCACCGAAGAAGAAGCCCAAGGCGTAGAAGAGGGCACGGGTGTACCACGCACGGCGGGTGAGCGCTTAGCGGGTTCTTACGTGAACTTTTTGATTACCAATCAGCGCATTGTGTTCCCACTGCTTGACCCTGCAACCGATAATATCGCTGCACAAAAATTGCAGGACATTTTCCCAGAGTATGAGATTGTGGGTGTACCTGCCCGTGAAATCTTATTAGGCGGCGGTAATATTCATTGTATTACCCAGCAAATTCCTTCTGGACAATAAATAAAACCTAGATCAAAAACCAAAGGAAGACGGTAAGTCACTGTCTTTCACGATATTTATCTTTAAGAGCAATTAACCTTTTACACAATTGCCTTTCAAGAAGAGGTTTTAACATGTTCGAAGTTACTGAGATTTCTATTTCTGAGTTGCGTGCAGCGCTCGGATCGGGCCGCACTACATCGGTTGAATTAGTGCAGTCATATTTAGCGCGAGTTGATGCTTACGACGGCCCAGCGACAGAGACTAAACTAAATGCCTTGGTGGTACGCAATCAAGATGCGCTAAAAGAAGCCGAGGCGTCAGATGCTCGAAGGGCTCGTGGCGAAACACTGAGCCCACTTGACGGCATTCCTTATACCGTAAAAGACAGCTATTTGGTTAAGGGGTTAACGGCCGCGTCAGGCAGCCCTGCATTTAAAGATTTAGTGGCTCAATATGATGCTTTTGCCGTTGAACGTCTGCGTGAAGCAGGGGCTATATGCCTAGGTAAAACCAACATGCCGCCTATGGCTAATGGTGGCATGCAACGTGGTCATTATGGCCGTGCAGAAAGCCCATACAACGCAAACTATCTTACCGCGCCTTTCGCGTCGGGTTCTTCTAATGGTGCAGGTACTGGTACCGCCGCAAGTTATTCTGCTTTTGGCTTAGCCGAAGAGACATGGTCGAGCGGCCGTGGCCCAGCATCAAATAACGGTTTGTGTGCCTACACGCCCTCGCGCGGGGTTATTTCTGTCCGTGGTAACTGGCCACTGACACCGACTATGGATGTCGTAGTGCCTTACACTCGCACCATGGCAGACATGCTAGAAGTGCTTGATGTTATCGTTGCCGACGACCCAATCACTCGCGGTGACTTATGGCGCCTGCAACCCTGGGTTGAAATCCCAAAAGCCTCAAGTGTGCGTCCACAATCTTATTTGGATCTTGCCGCTCAAGCTGGCACGCTTAAAGGTAAACGTTTCGGTCTGCCACGCATGTTTATCAATAAAGATGAATTGGCTGGCACCAGCGAAAACCCAGGTTTTGGTGGTCCAACCGGTCAGCGCATCAATACGCGTGCATCGGTAATCGACCTTTGTGAAGCGGCTCGTAAAGCACTGGTAGCCGCTGGCGCTGAAGTCATTGAAGTTGATTTTCCGCTGGTATCAAATTGTGAAGGTGACCGCCCAGGTGCGCCAACCGTTTACAACCGCGGTATAGTGACACCAGAGTTTTTGGAAGATGAGCTGTGGGAGCTTTCTGGCTGGGCTTTAGATGAATTCTTGCGCGCCAATAATGACCCTAAACTGAACAAACTGTCTGACGTAAACGGCCATTTGATTTTCCCGCATGACTTAGGCACCTTGCCAAATCGTGAAGGGGATTTAGCCGCAGGCATGGATGAATACGTCAACATGGCCAAAAGAGGGCTTAAGTCGTATAACCAAATCGACAGCGTCCCCGATGGTTTGCGCGGCCTAGAAAAAACCCGCAAGTTGGATTTAGAAGACTGGATGGACGAGCTCAAACTCGATGCCGTGTTGTTCCCAACGGTTGCAGATGTTGGCCCTGCTGATGCGCATGTTAACCCAGCGTCGGCAGATATTGCCTGGAGTAACGGAGTTTGGGTTGCTAACGGCAACCTGGCGATTCGTCACTTAGGTGTGCCGACAGTGACCGTACCAATGGGCGTGATGGCTGATATTGGCATGCCAGTTGGGTTAACGTTCGCAGGCCGAGCTTATGACGACAATAACCTCTTAAGTTTTGCGAGTGCATTTGAATCGACGGGCAACAAGCGCGTTATTCCTCCACGCACGCCAGCGCTGAGTCAATAAGCGCTTAAGCTAATTACTCTTCATAAGCACTGAATACGCATATGCGACAACGGGATTGGTTTGTAAAAGCCAATCCCGTTTTTATCGCTCAGGTTTTGCAAATGTTTTACTTAACATGCATTTAGTTGTTTAAACTTTAATCCACAAAAAGCGTATAAGCGTATACATCGTAGGTCTATTTAGCGGTGTAATCGTCGTCCCGGCAATGCTTTTAAGCCGGGATCCAGGTGTTAGCTTTGTACTTTTGTGCTCATGGCCTGCAGCGACTAACGTCGTGGCGCTTCGTCGACTCTAGATAAAGTAGTCAGTTATCAACTTACTCAGGTTGGTGTAATCGTCGTCCCGGCAATGCTTTTGAGCCGGGATCCAGGTGTTTGCTTTTGTTGTTTTGTACTTATGGCCTGCGGCCACTCACGTCGTGGCGCTTCGCCCACACCAGAATGTTCAAACTTCGTTTGAAATAAGATCGCATGGTTCCACCCTGCACGGGCCAAAAGGGGATCAACAGCAATCCCCTCTTGGATCACCCCTGCCGTTCCGGCAACAATTTCGCTTTTTAACCAAACAAGAGCAGCGAAAAAATTGCGACGGAAATGTAATCCATCTTCTGACCACGTTTGTAGTCTGCTTCGGCCACCTCTTTATGGTAAAGAATGAAAATGCTAACGCTTCAGATGGGGCGTCCCTTCCCCTCTAAAGCTAGCTGGCTCTGATAGGCAGGATGCCTGAATGCCTTGAAGCACATGGATGTGCGTGAAAGGCCATGGCCAGCTCACGTCATTTTCTTCAACGGCCTCAAGTTCTGAGTTGAATTTAGGCATTTCAAGCTGAGGCATCTAACTCATTTTTGGATGTGCGACCTGAGGTCGTATGAAGCGCTGTTCACCGCGATAAGAGTGAACCATCTGTATCACCAGATGCCCCTAAGACTCTGAATAAAGCAGCGAGTCTGACAATGTAACGATATTCGGTTTTATACCGAATGGGAACAGAATCGTGAGAGGACGTTCCTCCTGATAACCACAAATCGGGTAAGTGCTAGGGTGTCAGTATGATGAACGTAAGTGAATCCATGTAAGGTGCGTTATGTGAGAAACAGCGGAAGTGGTTAATACGCTGTGGCCAAAAGGCAACGAGAGTAGGAAAGAAATTGTCCAGTATTCTTTCGTGATCGATACGCTCTCCGCACTATAGTGGGCATCTAACCTGACGTTGCGTGACATACGGAACAGGGTAAGCCTGTATTGCTCCCT